>NZ_JASAUS010000069.1:0-44865 GCF_029953005.1 Bradyrhizobium sp. Mp27
TCTGTAGATAGTTGCGCTCAATCGTCCGGTCGTAGCTATTATCGCGCATCGGATCGGCCTCCGGTGGAGCGATCCAATCAGCGAATTAGGGAACATGCACAATTGCGAGCGTGGCGAAGCAATTCAGAGTCTTGCCGCGGTGACGGACTGGATTGCTTCGCTGCGCTCGCAATGACGATGTTGATGCATCGTGCGCATATCCATCACCGTCACCCTGAGGCGCCGGAGCGTAGCGGAGGCCTCGAAGGGCGGCGGCCCGGCTGCATCCGGGCCGTTCATCCTTCGAGGCTCGCTACGCGAGCGCCTCAGGATGATGGGGCTAATAGTGGTGCGGAAGCGGAGCGCTAAGCCGTCTCGCTCAGTGCGACCGTGCCAGACAGAACGCGACCACCTGCTCCAGCGCGCTCTTCATCGGCGAGGACGGGAACAGCGCCAGCGCGTCGACGGCCATGGCGCCGTAGTGCTGGGCGCGGCTGAGCGTATCTTCCAGCGCGCGATGCTTGTTCATCAGGCCGAGGGCGTGGTCGAGGTCGGTGTCGCCGATCTCGCCGCGCTCGAGTGCCCGGATCCAGAAGGCGCGCTCGGTGTCGTTGCCGCGGCGGAAGGCGAGCACGACCGGCAGCGTGATCTTGCCCTCACGGAAATCGTCGCCGGTGTTCTTGCCAAGCTTGGCGCTCTTGCCGCCATAGTCGAGCACGTCGTCGACGAGCTGGAAGGCGATGCCGAGATTCATGCCGACCGAGCGGCACGCGGTCTGCTCCGCCTTCGGGCGGTTGGCGATGACGGGGCCGACCTCGCAGGCGGCGGCAAACAGCTCGGCGGTCTTGCCGCGGATCACGGCGAGATATTCGTCCTCGGTGGTCGCGGTGTTCTTGGCAGCCGCAAGCTGCATCACCTCGCCCTCGGCGATGGTGGCGGCGGCCGCGGAGAGGATGTCGAGCGCGCGGAGCGAGCCGACCTCGACCATCATGCGGAACGCCTGGCCGAGCAGGAAGTCGCCGACCAGCACGCTCGCCTCGTTGCCCCAGAGCATGCGGGCCGAGAGCTTGCCGCGGCGCATCTCGCTCTCGTCGACCACGTCGTCGTGGAGCAGGGTCGCGGTATGCATGAACTCGACGGAGGCAGCGAGCTTGATGTGACCGTCGCCGGTGTAGCCGGCGAGGTTGGCCATGGCGAGCGTCAGCATGGGCCGCAGGCGCTTGCCCCCAGAGGAGATCAGATGGTTGGCGACCTCCGGGATCATGGTGACGTCCGACCCGGTCCGCGACAGGATCGTGGCGTTGACGCGCTCCATGTCACCGGCGACAAGGGCAACCAGCTCTTCGATCGACGCGCCGGGAGTTTCGAAAGGTACGATGACGGCCACGCCGGTCTCCAATATTTGCCCCGGAAGGGCTATTCTGATGGAAAGACAATAGAAACTGGCAGCGGATGCGGCAAGTGCCGCGGAACCATTGACATTTGCCGCTTTAGCCCCTTTCAGGCAGGAGACCTGCGTTTTGCGTGAACTGGTTCGGACCAACGACATGGTGCTGGTGTCGGCGATCGGCGCGCTGCTCGACGGCGCCAACATCCATCATCTGGTGCTGGACCAGAACATGAGCATTATCGAGGGCTCGCTGGGCATCCTGCCGCGGCGGATCCTGGTCCATGAGGATGACGCCCAGGAGGCCAGGGAGCTCCTCACCGAGGCCGGCCTCAGCCATGAACTGCGCGGCGATGATTGACGTCGTCACAGACTTCACCGAGGACGCCTTTCTCGGCGGGCAATTGCGCTTGAAGCAGAAGCGGTCCGGCCACCGCGCCGGGCATGACGCCATCCTGCTCGCCGCGGCGACGGAAGCGCGGGCAGGCGACCGCGTCGTCGATCTCGGCGCCGGCATCGGCACCGCCGGGCTGGCGCTCGGCCGGCGCGTCGCCGGTATCGGGCTGAGCCTGGTCGAGATCGATCCGGAACTGGCGGAGCTTGCGCGCGCCAATGCGGCGGCGAATGCGATCGCCGCCGAGACGATCGTGCTCGACGTTACGGCGGACGCGCAGGCGTTTGCGGCAAATGGCCTCGTGCCCGACAGCGTCGACGTGGTGCTGATGAACCCGCCCTTCAACGATCCCGCACGCCATCGCGGTTCGCCCGATCAGGCGCGCCGGACCGCGCATGTTGCGAGCGAGGAGACGCTGAATGCATGGGTGCATGCGGCGAGGCGCATCCTCCGATCGGACGGCGCGCTGACCCTGATCTGGCGCGCAGATGGGATCGCGGAGGTCTTGACTGCGCTGTCACGCGGCTTCGGCAGCCTGTCGATCCTGCCGGTTCATGGCGAGGCGGGACGGCCCGCGATCCGCGTGCTGGTGCGCGCAGTCAAGGGCGGCCGGGCTCCGACGCGACTGCTGCCGGGCCTCATGCTCAACGACGAGTCAGGCGTGCCCGAAAATCAGGTGACCGAGATTCTGGAGGGGAGGGCGCTCTTGCCGCTGGCGGAGCCGCGACGGCTTACTGCGGAAGCGATTCCGACTGCTGCTCTTGCGGGGTCGTCAGACGGATCGCCATGAACAGCGCACCGACCAGCAGCAACAGCAGATAGATTTTCATGGTGTTCTCCGCTGCCTCATTGCAGCTTCCCAACGAGGAATCTGCAAAACACGTTCCGGGCACTTCCAATGACAGTCGCGTGATAAGAAATGGTTAAGCAGAGGTAACGGCATGGCCGAACAATTGAACGATCGTGAGGGTTCCGGCCTGGCCGACAAGCTCATGCAATATCTGCCGGCGCGCTTCCGTCCCGGCACGGCGGTGGTGCCGGTGGTGCGGCTGTCCGGTGTGATCGGTGCGGTGACGCCGCTGCGCCCGGGCATGACGCTTGCGGGCGTCGCGCGGGTGCTGGAGCGGGCGTTTTCGTACCGTAACGCCAAGGCGGTGGCGCTGGTGATCAATTCGCCCGGCGGCTCGCCGGTGCAGTCGCGCCAGATCTATCTGCGCATCAAGCAGCTCGCGGCGGAGAAGAAGCTGCCCGTGCTGGTGTTCGTCGAGGACGTCGCGGCGTCCGGCGGCTACATGATCGCCTGCGCCGGCGACGAGATCATCTGCGATCCGTCCTCCATCCTCGGCTCGATCGGCGTCGTCGGCGGCAGTTTTGGTTTCCAGGAGGCGATCAAGCGGCTCGGCATCGAGCGGCGGCTCTACACGGCCGGCGCGCACAAGGCGATGCTCGACCCGTTCCTCCCGGAAAACCCCGACGACGTGGCGCGGCTGAAGGCGCTCCAGCGCGAGATCCACCAGATCTTCATCGCGCTGGTGAAGGAGAGCCGCGGCGCGCGGCTGAAGGGCGCCGACGACACCCTGTTCACCGGCGAATACTGGGCCGGCGAGAGTTCGATCGCGCTGGGGCTTGCTGACGGCATCGGCGATCTCCGCTCAACTCTTCGTGCCCGCTACGGCGAGAAGGTTCTCACCCCCGTGATTGCCCAGCCGACCGGTCTGCTCTCGGGCCTTCTGGGGCGGAAATCACCCGGTGCGGGCCAGCTTTCGGCCATGGAAACAATGGCCGGCCTGCCGGACGAGCTGATCTCGGCGGTCGAGACGCGGGCGATTTGGGCGAAATTCGGGTTCTAGGCGACACGCTCCCGCGCCATTTGGTCCGGGCCGAGCCAATTGCGGCGCGGCCCGGTCTGCGCAAGAATGTCTGTGGGGGGCTGAGCACTAGACAAGGATCGACCGAAGCCGCCGTTTGTTGCTTTCGCGGGCGTCCTGGGCGGTCTTGCTGTGGTCCGCTGGGCCTACAAGACCGCTGTCCGGATCAACCACGAGCTGGAGGAGATGCGCCTGTCGCGCGTCGCTGAAGCCGCCCATGCCGGGGATGTTCAGAAGCTGAAACGTGACCCCGTGACCGGAGCGTATCGCCCGGGTTAGCTGCGCTGCCGTAGGGTGGGCAAAGGCGCTCTTGCGCCGTGCCCACCATTCCCTTTGCAATTGTGGTGACGATGGTGGGCACGCTTCGCTTTGCCCACCCTACCGCACCGTCTCCGGACGAAGGCGATCGGCCCGAAACCGCCCCCTTTGCCTTGATTCCCATCCCCGCCGTCGATACGGTCCCGCGCGATTCAAAACCCCCCGCGAGAGCCTGATCTGACGATGGACGCCTCATTGCCCGCCCATATGCGCCCGGAACGCTCGTTCCAGGGCTTTATCCTCGCGCTCCAGCGGTTCTGGGCCGAGCAGGGCTGCGTGATCCTGCAGCCCTACGACATGGAGATGGGCGCGGGCACCTTCCATCCGGCAACCACGCTGCGCGCGCTTGGGCCGAAGCCCTGGAACGCCGCCTATGTGCAGCCCTCGCGCCGGCCCAAGGATGGCCGCTACGGCGAGAATCCCAATCGGATGCAGCACTACTACCAGTTCCAGGTGATCATGAAGCCGTCGCCGCCGAACCTTCAGGAGCTGTACCTGAAGTCGCTCGCCGCGATCGGCATCGATTCCGCTGTGCACGACATCCGCTTCGTCGAGGACGATTGGGAGAGCCCGACGCTGGGCGCCTGGGGCCTGGGGTGGGAATGCTGGTGCGACGGCATGGAAGTCAGCCAGTTCACCTATTTCCAGCAGGTCGCGGGTTTTGAATGCGCGCCTGTTGCCGGCGAGCTCACCTACGGGCTCGAGCGCCTCGCGATGTATGTGCAGGGCGTCGACCGCGTCTACGACCTCAACTTCAACGGCCGCGAGGGCGACGCCAAGGTGACCTATGGCGACGTGTTCCTGCAGGCCGAGCGCGAATATTCGAAGCACAACTTTGAAGTCGCTGACACCGCGATGCTGTTCGAGCAGTTCAAGATGGCGGAAGCCGCGTGCCGGAAGTACCTCGACGCCGGCTGGCAAAAAAACTCAGAGTCCGGCAAGCGCGAGGCGCACCTGATGGCGCTGCCGGCCTACGACCAGTGCATCAAGGCGAGCCATGTCTTCAACCTGCTCGACGCGCGCGGCGTGATCTCGGTGACCGAGCGGCAGAGCTACATTCTTCGCGTGCGCGAGCTGGCAAAGGCCTGCGGCGAGGCCTGGATCCATACTGAAGCGGGCGGAGCGGCCTGATGCCCGATCTTTTGCTTGAACTGTTCTCGGAAGAAATCCCCGCGCGCATGCAGGCCAAGGCGGCCGACGATCTGCGCCGCATGGTCACCGACAAGCTCGTCGCCGAGGGCCTCGTCTACGAGGGTGCGAAAGCGTTCGCGACGCCGCGCCGCCTTGCACTGACCGTGCATGGCATCCCCGCGCGCCAGCCCGACCTGAAGACCGAACGCCGCGGTCCGAAAATGGGCGCGCCCGATGCGGCCGTGCAGGGTTTTCTGAAAGCGACGGGTTTGAATTCGCTCGACGAAGCCAAGATCCAGCGCGACCCGAAGGGCGACTTCTACATTGCGCTGATCGAAAAGCCCGGCCGCAACGCGATCGATGTGCTCGCCGAGATTTTGCCGGTCATCATCCGCACCTTCCCCTGGCCGAAATCGATGCGCTGGGGCGCGCGCTCCGGCAAGCCCGGCTCGCTGAGCTGGGTGCGTCCGCTGCACGCGATTACCGCGACCTTCGGGCCCGAAACGGAAGAGCCCGATGTCGTCAAATTCTCGGTCGACGGCATCGAGACAGGCCAGACCACCTACGGCCACCGCTTCATGGCGCCGGCGGCGATCAACGTACGCCGTTTCGAGGACTACGAAGCGAAGCTGAAGGCCGCCAAAGTCATCCTCGATCCGCAGGCGCGCAAGGACATCATCTTCGCTGACGCCAAGGAGCTGACGTTCGCGCAAGGGTTCGAGCTGGTCGAGGATCAGGTGCTGCTCGACGAGGTTTCAGGCCTCGTCGAATGGCCCGTCGTCATGATGGGCTCGTTCGAGCCGGAATATCTCGCGATCCCGGAAGAGGTGATTCGCGCCACCATCCGCAACAACCAGAAGTGCTTCGTCGTCAGGGATTCCAAGACGGGCAAGCTGACCAACAAGTTCGTCCTCACCGCCAATATCGAGGCGGCCGACGGCGGCAAGACTATCGTATCAGGCAACGAGCGCGTGATCCGTCCGCGCCTGTCGGATGCGAAGTTCTTTTATGAGACCGATCTCAAGACGAAGCTGGAACACCGGCTGCCGAAGTTCGAGCAGATCGTGTTCCACGAGAAGCTGGGCACGCAGGCTGCGCGCATCAAACGCATCGAGCGGCTCGCCGCCGAAATCGCGCCGCTGGTCGGCGCCGACGTCGCCAAGGCGACGCGCGCCGCGCATCTGGCCAAGGCGGATTTGCTGACCGAGGTCGTCGGCGAGTTTCCCGAGGTGCAGGGCCTGATGGGCAAGTACTACGCGCTTGCGCAGGGCGAGGATGCCTCTGTCGCCGCCGCGTGCGAGGAGCACTACAAGCCGCAAGGCCCGACTGATCGCGTGCCGACCGATCCGATCAGCGTTGCGGTCGCGCTTGCGGACAAGATCGATACGCTCGTCGGCTTCTGGGCGATCGACGAGAAGCCGACGGGCAGCAAGGACCCGTATGCGCTGCGGCGTGCGGCGCTCGGTGTGATCAGGCTGATCGCTGACAACAACCTGCGTCTGTCGCTCATGAAGGTGGCGGCATCTGCACTCGCCGGCTTGTCGGTGAAGTCGGCCGATGCGGAGAAGCTTCCAAGCGATCTCCTCGCCTTCTTCGCCGACCGCCTGAAGGTCCAGTTGCGCGAGCAGGGCGCGCGTCACGATCTCGTCGACGCCGTGTTCGCGCTCGGTGGCCAGGACGATCTCCTGATGATCGTCCGCCGTGTCGAGGCGCTCGGCAAGTTCCTCGAGAGCGATGACGGCAAGAACCTGCTCGCCGGCATCAAACGCGCCGGCAACATCCTCGGCATCGAGGAGAAGAAGGACAAGCGCGCGTTCGACGGTGCGCCCGATGCTGCGCTCTATGGCCTCGCTGAGGAGAAGGCGCTGGCGAAGGCGATCGGCGAGGTGCAGGCGGAAGCAAGCGCTGCTGTCGCCAGGGAAGACTTTGCCGCCGCGATGAGCGCGATGGCAAAGCTGCGTCCGCCGGTCGATGCGTTCTTCGACAAGGTTCGCGTCAACGACGACGATCCGAAGGTGCGTGAGAACAGGCTGAAGCTGCTCAACGAGATCCGCAGCGCCACGCGTGCGGTCGCGGATTTCTCGAAGATCCAGGATTGAGCCTCTCGTGCCCCGGACGCAGCGCAGCGCTTCTTCAGCGGAGCGCTGCAGAGCCGGGGCCCATGTTAGCCTCACAAAGATTCTGGGTCCCGGCTCTGCGCCGCATCGCTGCGCGCTGCGTCGCGTCCGGGACACGGGCGCCCAAAAAAAGCCCCGCCCGGCGGGGGGAGAACCGGGCGAGGCCTGATGTCCGTACTACGCGATGCGCGCCAGCCTGATTGAAGTGACGCGCCGGACATCGAGTTGATCGGAAGCGTTTTCAAGCGAAGTGGATACCGGTTCGCGTGAAGAAAACGCGTTCAGACGAGAACCTAATCCATCACCTCGACGACGCGCCGCGAGCGCGGCTCGACCAGCACGGTTGCGCCGTTCACGACGGTGTAGCGATAGGTGGTGGCGCCGAAACGTTGCGGCACGTCATAATAAGTGACGCCGCTTTCAGGTAAGGTGGCTCCGACCACCACGCGATCCGGGACACGGAAGGCCGGCACACGTTGCTCGACGACATATTCGCGGAATGCCGGCCTCTGTTCGACCGCAATCGTCGGGCCGCTGTCGACGACAACAGGCGCGCGGCCAACGGTGAGACCGGATTGCGCAGACGCTGCGATCGGCGAGCCGAGCGCGGCGCCAAGCGCAGCGAGGGCGAGAATCCTGTTCCGCATGGGCAACTCCTTCGAACTGATTTCAGCCGGCGCCACTGGCGCGACCGGTTGCCAATGCATGTCCCCTTCGCAATGTTCCGGGAAAAGCCCTGCCGCATCAGCGGCAATTTCGGGCAGTTTTCGCGAAGCCGGGAACCTGTTCGCGCCTTGTGCGTCTCTACCCGCGGAACCCGGTCCGGTATGATCCAGCCGCGATTCGCCTCACGTCACGGAAAGACAATTCATGCACATCACCGTCGCCCACATCTCGCCGCTTCTGTCGCTGCTTGCGGGCGTGCTCATCCTGATCATGCCGCGCCTTCTCAACCTGATCGTCGCGATCTTTCTCATCATAAATGGTGCGATCGGGCTCGGATTGTTGAAGTGGCTCCATCTCTAGGCCTTCATTTTCCGGAACTCTTCGACTTGCGCGGGCCTGCCCAAAGTGGTGTAAGGCGCGCGATTTCCCTTTCCTCTCGCAGGTTGTGTGCAAGCTATGGCCAAAGCCGCCTCGAAGCCCAATAAAACTCCAGCGAAAACGCCAGCGAAATCAAAGTCCTCCGCCGCGGCGAAAGCCGCGCCGGCGGCTCGCAAGGCGCTCGCCAAGAGCGCCCCGAAGCCGGTCGCCAAGGCGGCTGTAAAGTCGGCTGCAAAGCCGGCTGCGAAGCCCGCGGCGAAGGCTGCGACCAAGTCGGCTGCGCCGAAGGTTGCCGTGAAGCCTGCCCCCAAAAAGGCCGCGCCCGCCAAGGCGGCGCCAGCCGCGGCCAAGGCCGGCAAATGGGTGTTCACGTTCGGCGACGGCAAGGCCGAGGGCCGGACGGAGATGCGCGACCTGCTTGGCGGCAAGGGCGCCAACCTCGCCGAGATGGCCAATCTCGGCCTTCCCGTGCCTCCCGGCTTCACCCTCCCGACCTCGGTCTGCACCTACTTCTACGCACACGACAAGTCCTATCCGAAGGAATTGCAGGCGCAGGTTGAGAAGGCGCTCGACCATGTCGGCAAGTTGACCGGCAAGGTGTTCGGCGACGTCAAGAACCCGCTGCTCGTCTCCGTGCGCTCCGGCGCGCGTGCCTCGATGCCGGGCATGATGGACACCGTGCTCAATCTCGGCCTCAACGACGAGACCGTGGAAGCGCTCTCGGAACTGTCGGGCGACCGTCGCTTCGCCTATGACAGCTATCGCCGCTTCATCACCATGTATGCGGACGTGGTGCTCGGCTTCGAGCATCATCACTTCGAGGAAATCCTCGACACCTTCAAGGACAGCCAGGGCTATACGCTCGATACGGACCTCAGCGCCGAGGACTGGGTCGGACTGGTCGGCAAGTACAAGGATGCGGTCGCGCGCGAGACCGGCAAGGATTTCCCGCAGGATCCGCACGACCAGCTCTGGGGCGCGATCGGCGCGGTGTTCTCATCCTGGATGAACGCGCGCGCGGTGACCTATCGCAAGCTGCACGACATTCCGGAATCCTGGGGCACCGCGGTCAACGTGCAGGCCATGGTGTTCGGCAACATGGGCGAGACGTCGGCGACCGGCGTCGCCTTCACCCGCAACCCCTCGACCGGCGAGAGCAAGCTCTACGGCGAGTTCCTGATCAACGCGCAGGGCGAAGACGTGGTGGCGGGCATCCGCACGCCGCAGGACATCACCGAGGAAGCGCGCAAGGAATCCGGTTCCGACAAGGCGTCTATGGAAGCGGCGATGCCGGAAGCCTTCAAGGAGCTGACGCGGATCTACACGCTGCTCGAGAAGCACTACCGCGACATGCAGGACATGGAGTTCACGGTCGAGCAGGGCAAGCTGTGGATGCTCCAGACCCGCGGCGGCAAGCGCACCGCCAAGGCGGCGCTGCGCATCGCGGTCGAGCTCGCCAATGAAGGGCTCATCTCGAAGAAGGAAGCGGTGACGCGGATCGATCCCGCCTCGCTTGACCAGCTGCTGCATCCGACCATCGATCCCGACGCCAAGCGCGACGTCATCGCGACCGGCCTGCCGGCCTCGCCCGGTGCAGCCTCCGGCGAGATCGTGTTCTCCTCGGACGAGGCGGCCAAGCTCCAGGCCGACGGACGCAAGGTGATCCTGGTCCGCATCGAGACCAGCCCGGAAGACATCCACGGCATGCACGCCGCCGAAGGCATCCTGACCACCCGCGGCGGCATGACCTCGCACGCGGCGGTGGTCGCGCGCGGCATGGGCAAGCCCTGCGTCTCCGGCTGCGGCACCATCCGCGTCGATTACGGCCGCGGCACCATGAGCATCGGCTCGCGTACCTTCAAGACCGGCGACGTCATCACCATCGACGGCTCGCTCGGCCAGGTGCTCGCCGGCCGCATGCCGATGATCGAGCCGGAGCTGTCCGGCGAGTTCGGCACGCTGATGAAATGGGCCGACCAGGTCCGCAAGATCGGCGTGCGCGTCAACGGTGACACGCCGGAGGATGCGCGCACCGCGATCAAGTTCGGCGCGGAAGGCATCGGCCTGTGCCGCACCGAGCACATGTTCTTCGAGGAGACCCGCATCCGCACGGTGCGCGAGATGATTCTCTCCGAGGACGAGCAGTCGCGCCGCGCCGCGCTCGCCAAGCTGCTGCCGATGCAGCGCGCCGACTTCGTCGAGCTGTTCGAGATCATGAAGGGCCTGCCCGTCACGATCCGCTTGCTCGACCCGCCGCTGCACGAATTCCTGCCGCACACCCATGCCGAGGTCGAGGAAGTGGCACGCGCCATGAACACCGACCCGCGGCGCCTGGCTGACCGCGCGCGCGAGCTCTCGGAGTTCAATCCGATGCTCGGCTTCCGCGGCTGCCGCATCGCGATCGCCTATCCGGAGATTGCCGAGATGCAGGCGCGTGCGATCTTCGAAGCCGCAGTCGAGGCCGAGAAGCGCACCGGCAAGGCCGTCGGACTCGAGGTGATGGTGCCGCTGATTGCCACCAAGGCGGAGCTCGACCTCGTCAAGGCGCGCATCGATGCCACCGCGAAAGCCGTGATGCGTGACACCAACACCAAGCTGACCTATCAGGTCGGCACCATGATCGAGCTGCCGCGCGCCTGCCTGCTCGCGGCCGAGATCGCCGAGAGCGCCGAGTTCTTCTCGTTCGGCACCAACGACCTCACGCAGACGACCTACGGCATCAGCCGCGACGACGCCGCGAGCTTCCTCGGGACCTACGTGTCCAAGGGCATCCTCCCGGTCGATCCCTTCGTTGCGCTCGACCAGGAGGGCGTCGGCGAGCTCGTCAAGATCGGCGTCGCGCGCGGCCGCAAGACGCGCCCGCAGCTCAAGGTCGGCATCTGCGGCGAGCACGGCGGCGATCCCGCCTCCGTCGCCTTCTGCCACAACATCGGCCTCGACTACGTCTCCTGCTCGCCCTACCGCGTGCCGATCGCCCGCCTCGCGGCGGCGCAGGCCGCGCTGGGCAAGGCGGTCGCGAGCCAGGCGTAAGCCGATTTGAAATGTTGAATGCGAAGAGGCGGGGCCAAACCCCGCCTCTTTCATTTTGCGTGACGTTGTTTCCACGCACTCGCTGTCATCGCGCGGCTCGACCGGGCGATCCAATATTCCAGAGGCCGGCGTTGGAGGTCTCGCTCTCACCACATCCGCCGCGGCGTACTGGATGCCCCGGTCAAGCCGGGGCATGACAGCGGTGTTTGCAGGACGTGGTTCCCGTAAACGATGGAGCCGCCCGCGTCCCGTAATGAGACGCACGCGCAAGAGTTCCTTCACCATTCGCGTTGACCGAATGTTTACCGCTTTACGAGAGGCGGCGTTTACCAACGTGCATCATCGCCCGTGAAAACACCTGCAATCGCTTGAGTGTGCCGCACGCGCAACGCCGATTAACGCCCCGGCAACCTAAATTGGATATTGACGATAAAGATCGAATTGTACGGACGTACTGCGGTTCGATTTTTCTGGCGTAAGTGTAGCGTGAGCGTGTCGATGTCAGTGTTGCGTAACCATCCGAAGGGCGCGCGGTTCGCGTCCTTCGGAATCGGTCTCTGCATCTTCGCATTGTTGCCGAGAGAGACCGGCTATCAGGATATCGCGTCGTTGCTGGCGCGTCAGCCCGGCGTCGCCGAGCGCTGGCAGAAGCAGGTGTTTTCCGCCGCGTCCTCGATCCAGCTCGCCACCTACAGCTTTTCCCGTCCGATCGGCACGTCGCTTCCGCAGAGCGCGATGGTTCGCCTCGCGAGCCTCGACGGTCGCGACGTCACCGGCGCGATCAGCCGCAATCCTGCGCTTCAGGCGCCGCCGCGCTACCAGGCCGCCGATTTTCCCAAGGTCGATCGCTCCATGAAGGGCGATCGTCTCGCAAGCGTCACACCCACGCAGGCTCCCGAGACGACCGCACCATCGGCCGCGCCGGCACAGCAGGATCCCGCGACATCGAACAGCTCGGTGTTCGGCGCCAAGACCGCCGCGTTGCCGCAAATCATGTCGCCGGAGTCCGCGGCGGCGCTCGATCCCGAGCTTCAGGAAGCGCTGCGCGCGCCGCCACTGCCGCAATATGCCAATCCGCCGCAGGCCAGTGACGCAGCGCGCGCGTTCGCGGTCCAGCCGCTCGAGGCGCTGAAGCCGGCGACCCTTCCGGACGCAGCGCCGCGCGATCCCTTCCGCGTCAAGACCTCGAACCTGTTTTTCGGCAGCTCCTCGCTCGGCGGCAATCTCGAGAGCATCGAGAGCTGGCAGCCCGGCGCCGAGCCGCTGATCGTAATGCCCGATCCTGATATGAAGGTGACGGCCGCGCTGTCGCCGCCGTCGGCCGAGATCGCCAAGGATATCGAAAGCGGCGAGAGCGTCGCGCCGAAGGGCGAGGTCAATGCCGACAACCAGCGCGCCAGATCGCCGGCGGAGCGGCTCGCGCTCGACGGCAAGTCGCGCGTAAAGGCCGAGAAGTGTCTCGCCGAAGCCGTCTATTTCGAATCGCGCGGCGAGGCCGTGCGCGGCCAGATGGCGGTTGCACAAGTCGTGATGAACCGCGTCTTCTCCGGCAAATATCCGGAC
Source organism: Bradyrhizobium sp. Mp27 (assembly GCF_029953005.1). Taxonomy (NCBI): domain Bacteria; kingdom Pseudomonadati; phylum Pseudomonadota; class Alphaproteobacteria; order Hyphomicrobiales; family Nitrobacteraceae; genus Bradyrhizobium; species Bradyrhizobium sp. Mp27. Next base: position 12,832 of record NZ_JASAUS010000069.1, read on the forward strand.
ACCGTGTGCGGCGCGGTCTATCAGAACAAGCACCGCCATTTGGCGTGTCAGTTCACCTTCGCGTGCGACAACAATGCCGACGTCATCCGCGAGCCCGAGATGTGGGAGCGCGCGAAAAAGATCTCGAAGGCGATGCTCGACGGCCAGATCTGGCTGCCCGAAGTGGGCAAGTCCACGCACTACCACGCCTACTGGGTGCGTCCGTCCTGGGTCGCCGAGATGAAGAAGATGTACAAGACCGGCGTCCACACCTTCTATCGCCCGCGCGCCTGGGGCGACGGCAGCGAAGAACCGAGCTGGGGCACCCCGGCCCAGACCGCCGCGCTCTCCGCCGAGCTCGCGCAGGAAGCCAAGAGCTCCGCCGAGATGGGCGTGAGCGAGCGAAGGTAGTCATTCACAGAAGTTCGTCATGCCCGGGCTTGTCCCGGGCATCCACGTTCTTTGTGTTGCGAGGCGAGGCGTGGATGGCCGGGACAAGCCCGGCCATGACGGTGTGGCTCACGCTTCGATATCGAGCGCGCAGTCGAAGTTTGGCGCCGAATGCGTCAGCGCGCCGGATGAGGCGTAGTCGACGCCGGTCGCCGCGATGGCCGCGATCGAGTCCAGCGTGACGCCGCCGGATGCCTCCAGCTGGAGGCGCCCCTCGTTGAGCCTGACCGCCTCGCGCAGCGTCGCAAGGTCCATGTTGTCGAGCAGCACGGCATCGGCGAGCCCGGTGCCGAGCACCTCGCGGAGTTGCGCGAGCGTATCGACCTCGATCTCGATCTTGACGAGATGACCGGCATGGGCGCGGGCGCGCTCCAGAACCGGGCGGATGCCGCCGGCGACCGCGATGTGGTTGTCCTTGATCAGGATCGCATCGTCGAGCCCGAAGCGGTGGTTGAAGCCGCCGCCGCAGCGCACGGCGTATTTCTCCAGCGCGCGCAATCCCGGCGTGGTCTTGCGCGTGCAGCAGATGCGCATTGTCGTGCCTTCGGTCCGCGCGACGTAGTCGGCCGTGAGCGTCGCGACGCCCGACAGCCGGCCGACGAAGTTCAACGCGGTCCGCTCCGCGGTGAGGATGGCGCGCGCCGGACCCGTGATCGTCAGCACGTGCTGGCCGCGGGCAACCCGTGCCGCGTCGCGGACATGTGCGCGCACCTCGATATCGCGTGAGAGCTTTTGCAGCGTCGCTAGCGCCAGCGGCAAGCCGGCGATCACGCCGGACTGGCGCGCGACCAGGATCGCCTGCGCCTTGGTCGCTTCCGGGATCGTTGCAAGCGAGGTGATGTCGCCGGCGCGGCCGAGATCCTCGTCGAGCGCGCGATGCACGGCCTCATCGATCGCAAGCGGCGACAGGAAGGCGTCGGGATAGAGCAGTGAGGTCGGGGTGATCATGGGGGACTCCATCAGGCGATCATCGGTCGGGCGGTGCGTGGCAGCGGACGCTCGCTCAGGCTCTCCGCGATCTCACGTGCCTCCGCGAGCGTCGTCATCGTTCTCGTTGCCAGCGTGGGGACATCCGCCGGATGGTCGGAGCGGAAATGCGCGCCGCGGCTTTCGCGCCGGCTCCAGGCGGAAGCCGCGACGAGCAGGGCTGACGCCGCCATGTTGCGGAGAGCGATGCTTGCGGGCCCGCGTTCGACTGCGGCGAAGCTGCGCACGGCCTCGGCAAGCCCGCTACTGTTTCGGATCACGCCGACATGCGCGCTCATCATCGTTCGCAACCGCTTCGCGGCGGCAGCGTCCGGCGTGCCGGCACGCGACGTCACCAACGCATCGGGAAGGCCGGCAGGCGAGGGGACGGCGCGGCCGGCGATGTCGTCGGCGATGCGGGCGGCGTAGACCACGGCCTCCAGCAGCGAATTCGAGGCGAGCCGGTTGGCGCCGTGCGCACCGGTGGAGGACACTTCGCCCGCGGCCCAGAGCCCGTCGATCGAGCTGCGGCCGCGCTCGTCCACCGCGATGCCGCCCATGTGGTAATGCGCGGCCGGCGCGATCGGGATGGCCTGCGTGGCGGGATCGATACCGGCCGCGATGCAGCTTGCATGCACGGTCGGAAATTTTCCGGCAAAACGCGCACCCAGTGCCTGCCGCGCATCGAGGAAGGCGCCGCGGCCGGCCGCGATCTCGGCGAACACGCCGCGCGCCACGATGTCGCGCGGCGCGAGCTCTGCCAGCGGATGGAGCGTCGTCATGAAACGTTCGCCATACCCGTTGATCAGCGTCGCCCCTTCGCCGCGCAGCGCTTCGGTCGCGAGCGGCGCCGGGTCGCGCCCGGCCATGATGGCGGTGGGGTGGAACTGCACGAATTCAGGATCGGCGATCACGGCGCCGGCGCGTGCTGCGATCGCAAGGCCGGAGCCGCTGGCTTCCAGCGGGTTGGTGGTGACGGCATAGAGATGGCCGAGGCCACCGGTCGCCAGCACCACCGCGCGAGAGGCCAGCAGGAGCGGACGTGCAGCGGGATTGCCGGCCTCGCGCAATTGAAGACCGCTGACCGCGCCGTCCTCGGTCAACAGCGCTTCCGCGACGAGACCTTCGATCAGTCGGATCGACGGCGTGCGGCGTACGGCCTCGCTCAGTGCCGCGATGATCGCGGCTCCGGCCCCGTCGCCGCGCACATGCACGATGCGCCGCGCCGAATGCGCGGCCTCACGGCCGACAGCGAGCTTGCCTTCGAGGTCGCGGTCGAACGGCACGCCATAGGCGAGCAAATCGCGGATCCGCGGTGCTGCCTCGCTCGCGATGCCGAGTGCGACCGCCTCGTCGACGAGGCCACCGCCGACGGCGATCGTGTCGGCAGCGTGTGCTTCCGGACTATCGCCTTCGGCCACGGCCGCAGCGATGCCGCCCTGCGCCCAGGCGGATGATGCGCCCTGTCCGAGCGGGGCGGCCGAGATCAGCGTTACCGGCCGCGGCGCGAGCTTCAGTGCACAAAAGAGTCCGGCGAGGCCGCCGCCGACGATGACGACGTCATCGGTGCTGCGGGTGAGATTGTGGATGTTGTCTTGCATGCTTCACTCTCAATTCTTCAGATTGATCATCCGCTCGACCGAGCGCCGCGCGCGTTCCGCGAGTGCGGGATCGATCGTGACCTGCTCGCCAAGCGTGAGCAGGCTGTCCAGAATGTTGGCGAGCGTGATGCGCTTCATGTGCGGGCAGAGATTGCAGGGGCGAAGCATCTCCACATCAGGCAGCTCGGCGCGGACATTGTCGGCCATCGAGCATTCCGTGATCATGACGAGCCGCCGCGGCCGCCGCTCGCGCACCCAGTTGATCATGTGCGCGGTCGAGCCGGTGAAATCGGCTTCCGCCAGCACATCAGGCGGACATTCGGGATGCGCGATGATCTGCACGGACGGGTCGGCCTCGCGATAGGCGCGCAGCTCCTCGCCCGTAAAGCGCTCGTGCACCTCGCAGGCGCCCTTCCAGGCGATGATCTTCACGTCGGTCTTCGAGGCCACATACGTCGCGAGATAACGGTCGGGCAGGAAGATCACGGTCGGCGCGTTCAGGCTCTCGACCACTTGCACCGCGTTCGACGAGGTGCAGCAGATGTCGACCTCCGCCTTCACGTCCGCCGACGTGTTGACATAGGCGACGACAGGCACGCCGGGAAATTTTTCGCGGAGCAGGCGAACGTCCGCGCCCGTGATGCTGTCCGCGAGCGAGCAGCCGGCGCGCGCGTCCGGGATCAATACCATCTTGTCCGGGTTGAGCAGCTTTGACGTCTCCGCCATGAAGTGCACGCCGCATTGCACGATGATGTCGGCCTTCACCTTGGTCGCTTCGACCGCGAGCTGAAGCGAGTCGCCGCCGATGTCGGCGACGCAATGAAAGATCTCCGGCGCCTGATAGTTGTGCGCGAGGATGACGGCGCCGCGGGCCTGCTTGAGCTCGTTGATCGCCTTGATCGTCGGCGCCATCAGCGGCCACTCGATCGGGGGGATCACGTGCTTCACGCGCTCATAGAGCGGCGCAGTGGCCCGCTCGACGTCTGCAGTCCATTCCAGTGAGGGCTTCGGCAGCGCGGGGCCGGTTCGCGGCGCTATGGCGCGCGGAGGGGCGGGGACTTGGCCCTGCGGCCGGTTGGCGAAGTCGTCGGGGCCGTAAATTCCAGTGATGGGCATCGAAGCCTCCCGTGAATGCTAATTATGCTCCATATGAGTATATATAGGGCCTGAGAAATCCGGCCGAGAGGCCGGTGGGGGGGGGTCGCCAGAGTTTACATATACTCAATATGAGTAAATCAAAGATAACACGCGCCCGAGCAGACCGCTAGCCCCCGCCGCACACATTCACGTCAAATCGCGCCCGGTGCGTCGGGGAGGGCCGCGATGAAACGCAGTACTCCGGCGGCAGCCCTTCGTGGAACGCAATCATTTTTGACTTGGGATCTTCATGCATCTGCATTAAACGCGTGACTCGCGGTTGCCTATTCCGGATCCGCCAGCGACTGATGAGGAACCCATGTCCACTCAAGCGGGCGAACTCGGTCCGGTCTCGCGTTCCTCCTCCTGGCGCACCCCGGCGATCATCATTCTCTGCGGCTGTGCCATCGGCATGCTCGGCTTCGGCCCGCGCTCGGCGCTGGGCTTCTTCGTGCAGCCGATGAGCCACGAATTCGCCTGGGGTCGCGACGTGTTCGGCCTCGCGATCGCTTTCCAGAATTTGCTGTGGGGATTGGGCCAGCCCCTTGCCGGCGCCGTCGCCGATCGCTTCGGCCTGTTCCGGGTGATGTGCGTCGGCGCGCTGCTTTACGCCGGCGGCCTGCTGCTGATGCGCTATTCCTCGACGCCGCTGTCGCTGAATCTCGGCGCGGGCGTGATGGTCGGCTTTGGTCTTGCCGGTTGCTCGTTCAACCTGGTGCTGTCGGCGTTCAGCAAGCTGTTGCCGGCCGAGAAGCGCGGGCTTGCGCTCGGTGCCGGCACCGCGGCGGGCTCGTTCGGCCAATTCCTGTTCGCGCCCATTGGTGTGGCGCTGATCGATAATTTCGGCTGGCAGCAGGCGCTCACCGTGTTCGGCTTCCTGATGCTGCTGATCATCCCGCTGTCGCTGGCGCTCTCGACGCCGCCGGTCGCCACCACGGCCAACACGACGCCTGCGGATGAGCAGACCTTCACGAAAGCGCTCGCCGAAGCCTTCGGCCATCGCTCCTATGTGTTGCTGGTGCTCGGCTTCTTCACCTGCGGCTTCCAGCTCGCCTTCATCACCGTGCATCTGCCGGCGTTCCTGGTCGATCGCGGCATCTCGACGCAAACCGGCGGCTGGGTAATCGCGGCGATCGGCCTGTTCAACATCATGGGATCACTGAGCGTCGGCTATCTCCAGAACTCGCTGCCGAAGCGCTACATCCTCTCCGCGATCTATTTCACGCGCGCGCTTGCGACGCTCGCCTTCATCTCGTTCCCGATCACGCCGTTCTCGGCGATCGCATTCGGTGCGGTCTCCGGTCTGACCTGGCTGTCGACGGTGCCGCCGACCTCGGCGCTGGTGGCGCTGATGTTCGGCACGCGCTGGCTCGCCACGCTCTATGGCTTTGCCTTCGTCAGCCATCAGGTCGGCGGCTTCCTCGGCGTCTGGCTCGGCGGCATCGTGTTCGAAAAGTTCGGTTCCTATACGCCGATCTGGTGGCTCTCGATCCTGTTCGGCGTGCTGTCCGCGCTGATCAATCTTCCGATCGTCGAGAAACCGGTTCAGCGAGCGGTTGCGCAGCCTGCCTGATCGGCTAAACATCCCCTGAAACAAGTCAGGGAGTTCAGTCGTGGCCACATTCAAGGCGATCCGGATCGACAAGGCGGACAAGGGCACCACCGCCGCACTCACGCAGTTCGACGACGCCGAACTGATGGACGGTGATGTCACTGTCCGTGTGGAATGGTCGACGCTGAACTACAAGGACGGCCTCGCGCTCACCGGCGAGGCGCCGGTGGTGCGTCGCTTCCCGATGATCGCCGGCATCGATTTCGCCGGCACGGTTGAAACCTCCGCCCATCCGCAATGGAAGGCGGGCGACAAGGTCGTCTGCACCGGTTGGGGCATGGGCGAGACCCACCTCGGCGCCTATGCCGAGAAGGCGCGGGTCAAGGGCGACTGGCTGGTCGCCTTGCCGCAGGGCCTGTCGGCGCGCGACGCCATGGCGATCGGCACCGCCGGCTTCACCGCGATGCTGTCGGTGCTGGCGCTGGAGAAGCACGGCCTGTCGCCGAAGAGCGGCCCTGTAGTGGTGACGGGCGCGGCCGGCGGCGTCGGCTCGGTCGCCACCGCCGTGCTCTCGAAGCTCGGCTATTACGTCATCGCCTCGACCGGCCGCGCCTCGGAAGCCGACTATTTGAAAGAGATCGGTGCGGCCGAGATCATCGACCGCAATGAATTGTCGGCGGCGGCCAAGCCCCTCGCCAAGGAGCGCTGGGCGGGCGGCGTCGACAGCGTCGGCTCGACCACGCTCGCGAATCTCCTGTCGATGACGAAGTATGGCGGCGCGATCGCAGCGTGCGGCCTGGCGGCCGGCATGGACCTGCCGTCTTCTGTCGCACCCTTCATTTTGCGCGGGGTGTGCCTTCTCGGCATCGATTCCGTGATGTGCCCGATCGAGCCGCGGAAAGCCGCCTGGCAGCGTCTGGCCTCCGATCTGGATCGGACAAAACTATCTGAAATTACTCATGAAATTCCGCTTGAGGAAGTTTCGGAATGGGGCGCGAAAATCCTCGCCGGTCAGGTCCGCGGCCGCATCGTGGTAAAAATTGTCTAACGGCGTTCAGACTTTACCAACCAAGCTGCTTCAATGTTGCCTTGGTTAGTATGGTAAGCAGCGGGTAAAGAGATAAGGCATCGCCCGCGCTGGGGTTGGTTCGGAGTTGAGCATGCTTGCGCGTATTGTGTTGGGGGCTGTCACGGCGGCAGCGACGTTTGCGCCGGCCATTGCAGGAAGCATGAACGCCGACGAGGCGCGCCGCTTCGTTGCCGGTAAGGTGTTCGCCTTCACCTGCTTCGACGGTACCCGCGGCGCAGGCCGCATCCTGGACGATCTCGGCGCCGCCGGCGCGGTGCAGTTCTCGGGCGCAGGCCCGGTGAAGCATCTCCGCCTGCCCGGCAACACGCTCCAGATCCGCGGGCAGAACGTCTGCGCCTCGATCAAGGGCATTCCGTTCGAGCCCTGCTTCAACCTGGAAAAGACCGACGATCGCAGCTTCCGCGGCTCGGTGTCGGGCATGGGCTTCGCCTATTGCGACTTCCACCACCAGGGCGGCAACCAGATGCTGATGGCCCGCGCCGTGGCGCGTCCGCGTTCGCTGCGCTCTTCGGAGCGCACCGGTTCGGTCGCTGCGTCCAACACTGAAGTCGCCGCGCGCGTCGAGACGCCGCGTGTCGAGAGCAGCCGGCTCGAGCCGGTGAAGTCCGAAGCCAGATCGGAGCCCGCCAGGAACGACGCTCCGCTGGAATTGCGCCGCTCGACCCAGTGAGCTGGCTGCGCGGGGCCGCCCGCGCATTTTGTCGTTGAAAATATTCATCGGTCACCAAGCCGCCGCGCCGTAGTCATACGGACGGCGGCTTTCATGCCTTGGTAGCGACTCGCGTCCCAGTTTGCGCAGGGCCGGGGGGCAAGGGTTCTACGATGTCGCTGTATTTCTTTCGCATCAGCACCGGTCGTTATTCCGGCGCCGCCGACCAGCCGTACGAGTTCGAGGATCGCGCCGCCGCCTGGGCCGAGATGAGCGAGGTCTGCGCCAACCTGCTCGGCAGCATCGCGCGCAACCTGAAGCCGAATGCGAAGTGGAGCATGGAGCTGCTCGACGAGAACAAGAAGCCGGTCTTCCGCGTCAGCCTGGTCGGTGAGACCGTGTGCTGATGACCGCGAACGGGCAACCGTTAACGGACGCCAGCGCGTGCAAATCCGCGAGTTCCATTTCATTGCACGTGAAAAGTCCGCAACTGCAGTAGTTTAAGCACCATTTCAGTATTTCTACCCAGGCTGCCGCGGCCACCCTTAACGTTAATGAGCAACCTCGCGGTTAACCTCCTCGGACTTTTACGCGCGTCGGCGCGGCAATGCGTATCCGGGGATTACGTCGATGATGTTCATTCAGAACCTGCGAATTGGCACCAAGCTCGCCGTGACCTCGGCGCTCACCATCGCGCTCGTCGCGCTGATGATCGTCCTCCAGATGAACGGCGACGCTGCGGTTCAGAAGCTCAGTAATGGGGCGTCCGCGCAGCAGTCGATCGCGCAAAACGCTGCGGAAGCCAAGGCGTCGGTCCGCGGGATGCAGATCGGCATTCGTGACATCCTGAGTTCCACGTCGCCGGCCGAGTTGCAGAAGGCCGTCACCTATTTCAACGATCGGCAGACCGCGGCCCTGAAATTCGCGGACGAGATGACGAAGCTGTCGCGCTCGCCGGAGAACCACAAGCGGATCGACCGCCTGATCGTGTTGGTCGGCAACTTCAGCAAGGGGCAACAGCAGATCGAAGCGATCCGCAAGCAGGAGCTCGCCCTGAGCGCGAAGAAGGACGGCGAAGCGGCAGCGCCGCTCGCAAAGCTCGTGGCCGAGGTCGACCGCATCCGCAAGGAGACGCTGGCGCCGATCAACGAAGAGATATCGGAGCTGACCAACGAGATCATCAACTTTGCCAAGCAGAAGAGTGCCGAAGCCCGCGCCGAAGCCGAAGCTGAGGCCGCGTCCGTCGCGCGGACCTCGTTCGTCACCGGCGTGCTGGTCGCGCTGGTTATGATCGGGGCGTGCATCTTCTCCGTCTTCAGCATTGCGCGGCCCATGCGCGCATTGACGGCGGCGATGGAGAAGCTCGCCGGCGGCGATTTCTCCGTGGTGCTGCCGGGCCTCGGCCGCAAGGACGAGGTCGGCGAAGTCGCCGGTGCCGTCGAAAAATTCAAGATCGTGTCCGAACAGAAGGCGCGAGAGGACGCGGAAGCCAAGTCGCGGCAGGATCAGCTCGCGGCCGAGCAGCGCAAGTCCGAGATGCGCAGGCTCGCCGACAGCTTCGAAGGCGCCGTCGGCGAGATCGTCGGTACGGTGTCATCGGCTTCCACAGAGCTTGAAGCATCCGCCACCACGCTCACCTCGACCGCGGAGCGCACGCAGCAGCTCACCACCGTGGTCGCGGCGGCCTCCGAAGAGGCCTCCACCAACGTGCAGTCGGTGGCGTCGGCAACGGAGGAGCTGTCGTCGTCGATCACCGAGATCAGCCGTCAGGTGCAGGAATCTGCGCGCGTCGCCAGCGAGGCGGTCGGCCAGGCCCGCACCACGACCGACCGTGTCAGCGAGCTGTCGAAGGCGGCGACGCGGATCGGCGATGTCGTCGAGCTGATCAACACCATCGCCGGCCAGACCAACCTGCTGGCGCTCAACGCCACGATCGAGGCCGCGCGCGCCGGCGAAGCGGGCCGCGGTTTTGCCGTGGTCGCCTCCGAGGTCAAGGCGCTCGCCGAGCAGACCGCGAAGGCGACCGGTGAGATCGGCCAGCAGATCGCCAGCATTCAGGCCGCGACCGAGCATTCGGTCGGCGCCATCAGGGACATCAGCGACACCATCGAGAAGCTGTCGGAGATCTCCTCGGCGATCGCGGCTGCAGTGGAAGAGCAGGGCGCCGCGACGCAGGAAATCTCCCGCAACGTACAGCAGGCGGCGGAAGGCACCCATCAAGTGTCGTCCAACATCACCGACGTGCAGCGCGGCGCGAGCGAGACCGGCTCGGCGTCCTCGCAGGTGTTGGCGGCGGCGCAGTCGCTGTCCGGCGACAGCAACCGCCTCAAGCTCGAGGTCGGCAAGTTCCTGGGTACCGTTCGCGCGGCCTGACCAAAACCGCAGGGAGAGCCTTGCTCCCTGCGCAACTCTCGGAATGCAAGAGCGGCGTCGATCGCGGTGAAAACTCCGTGTTTCTACGGCAAACGTGGTTGAGGGAAGCGGAATGGTTTTGGACGAAGTTCATGGGAATTCAGCCGCTTGAGCGGCAACGTCCATGAAGGGTTCCAGTCATGCATTTTCTCGGCCGCTTCCGCATCCTGAGCAAGATCCTCGGGATCGTCTTCCTGCTGTGCGGGATCGGCGCCGCGATCGCCTGGATTGGCGTCTCCGCCCTCAGCGATCTCAGCGAAAAGGCCGACGTGATGTCGACCGCGGCCAAGCGGGCTCTGCTCGCCGCGCGCGCCAACCAGAACGTCATCGCGCTGAACCGCGCTGAATTCCGCAGTGCGCTTGATCCGCGTGACGACAATCGCCTCGCCGCGCGCGATGTCATCAACGCCCAGCTCAAGCAGTATCAGGAGCGTTTCGACGAGGTCAGCCAGACCCCGGACGAGAAGGCCAAGACGCTGCTCCCGGGCGTGCGCGATGCGTTCTCGGCCTACAAGAGCCAGATGGACGCGACACTGGCGGCCGTCGAAGCGGAGAAGTTGTCGAAGCTGAGCGACAGCGCTGACAAGCTGCGCGACACCGCCTTGAAGAGCAGGACTGCCGCGGAGAACCTTCAAGGCAAGATCCGCGAACTCGCCGATCGGCTGAATGCGCGCGTCGAAGAGAAGAGCAAGGAAGCGCGTGAGCAGTATGAATCGACGTCGCGCTTCCTGATCATCCTCGCGGGCCTCGGTGTCGTCATCGGTGGCGTGTTGGGCTTCATCATCGGTCAGTACGGCATTGCGAAGCCGATCCGCATGATCGTCGGTGTGCTCCAGGAGCTTGCCGCCGGCCGCTATCAGGTCGAGATCGCCGGCCTTGATCGCAAGGACGAGGTCGGCGAAGTCGCCAAGACCGCGGAAGTGTTCCGGGAGAACGGCCTTGCCAAAATCCGGATGGAAGCCGAGCAGAAGGAGATGGAGCAGCGCAGCGCGGCGCAGCGTCGCCAGGACATGCTCCGGCTTGCCGACCAGTTTGAAACCGCCGTCGGCGAGGTGATCGAGACCGTGAGCTCGGCCTCGACCGAGCTCGAGGCTTCCGCGACGACGCTGACCTCGACCGCGGAGCACGCGCAGCAACTCGCGACCGTGGTCGCTTCGGCCTCTGAGGAAGCCTCCACCAACGTGCAGTCGGTGGCGTCGGCAACGGAGGAGCTGTCGTCGTCGATCACCGAGATCAGCCGCCAGGTGCAGGAATCCGCACGCGTGGCGAGCGAAGCCGTCGGCCAGGCCCGCACCACGACCGAACGTGTCAGCGAGCTGTCGAAGGCGGCAACGCGGATCGGCGACGTCGTCGAGCTGATCAACACCATCGCCGGCCAGACCAACCTGCTGGCGCTCAACGCCACGATCGAGGCTGCGCGTGCAGGTGAAGCTGGCCGTGGCTTCGCCGTCGTCGCTTCCGAAGTGAAGGCGCTTGCCGAGCAGACCGCGAAGGCGACTGGCGAGATCGGCCAGCAGATTTCCGGCATCCAGTCTGCTACCCAGGAATCGGTCGGCGCCATCAAGGACATCAGCGACACCATCGAACGGCTGTCGGAGATCTCTTCGGCGATCGCGGCGGCGGTGGAGGAGCAGGGCGCCGCGACGCAGGAGATCTCCCGCAACGTGCAACAGGCGGCGGAAGGCACCCATCAAGTGTCGTCCAACATCACCGACGTCCAGCGCGGCGCGAGCGAGACCGGCTCGGCGTCCTCGCAGGTGCTTTCGGCTGCGCAGTCACTGTCCGGCGACAGCAACCGCCTCAAGCTCGAGGTCGGCAAGTTCCTCACCACGGTGCGCGCCGCCTGAGGGCGGCCGTCTTCACCCCATCATCCGCCGATTGCAACCGCCGCGCGAGGACGCGTGGCGGTTCGTATGCGTCCGCAGCCGATGCCGCGGTGAGAAGTCTGCACGGTTAACCTTCCGGAAAACCGATGCAGTCATGATCTCGCAATATTCGGGCGCCGAGTCGCCCTCCCTGTATTGCGTATCGAACGTATCGGAGCACATTCAATGAGCGGCTTCTCCATTCGCCTCACCCACAAGGTCATGGCGATCGGACTCTTCGGCCTTGTCGGTCTCGTCGTCTTCGGCGCGATCTACGAGATCGGCAGCCTCTCTCAGGACGCCTCCCGCACCGTTGCCAACCGCGCCCGCGCGATCGCTGACCTCAACAAGCAGCTCACGATCGAGATGCTGGAGGCGCGCCGCAACGAGAAGAATTTTCAGCAGCGCCGCAACGAAAGCTACGCCAAGGCATGCCGAGCTGATGGAACCGATCAACCGCGATTTCGACGAGGTCGAGCGGTTGATGGCGGCCGGCGGCATGAGCGCGCTGTCCGACAAGACCAGGCAGGCGCATGACGGCTTCAAGCGCTATGCCGAGGATTTCAAGGCGCTCGTCGTGGCCGAGACCAGACTCGGGCTGAACGAGACGCTTGGCCTGTCCGGCTCGCTCCGCGCCGCCGTGCACGACATCGAGGTGAAGCTCAAGGAGATCGACGATCCCAGGACGACGAGCTGGATGCTGATGATGCGCCGGCATGAGAAGGACTTCATGCTGCGGCGCGACCCCAAATACATTGCCGAAGTGAAGAAGGCCGCGATCGAATTCTCCAAGGCGATCGAGGTGGTCGCAGTCCCGACGGCGGTGATGAACGACATCACGGCCAAGCTCCAGAAATACCAGTCCGAGTTCGCGGCCTGGGCCGAGACCGCGCAGCAGAGCGCCGCGCTGGACGCGAGCATGATGAAGACATTCCGCGAGCTCGAACCCTCCATGGTCGAGGTGCGAACCGCCGTCGACGCCATGTACAAGCAGGCCGACGCCGCGGAGGCCGCAACGCGCGATGCCGTACGCCTGTGGATGATGATCGCCTTCGCGCTCACCGTCGTCGTGCTCGCCGTGGTCGGCTTCGTCCTGGGACGCTCGATCTCGAAGGCATTGTCCGGCATGGTCGGTGCGATGACGCGGCTCGCACGCGGCGAGCTCTCGATTACCGTTCCGGGCGTCGGGCGCAAGGACGAGATCGGCGAGATGGCCGGCGCGGTCGAGGTGTTCAGGACCAACATGGCGGAGGCTGAGCGGCTGCGTGCGGAGCAGGCCGAGGCTGACGCGCGTGGGCGTGAACGGCGCAAGGCGGACATGCAGCGCCTCGCCGACGGGTTTGAAGGCGCGGTCGGAGAGATCATCGACACGGTGTCGTCGGCGGCGACCGAGCTCGAGGCGTCCTCCAATACGCTGACCCAGGCCGCCGAGCGCGGCAACGGGCTCGCCACGGCGGTGGCGGCGGCCTCGGAGGAGGCATCCGCGAACGTGCAGTCGGTGTCCTCGGCGAGCGAAGAGATGACCACATCAATCTCGGAGATCAGCCGCCAGGTGCAGGAATCGGCCCGCGTCGCCGACGTCGCGGTGGAGCAGGCCCAGCGTACCAACGCGCGCGTCGCTGAGCTGACCAAGGCGGCAGGCCGCATCGGCGATGTGGTCGAGCTGATCAACACCATCGCCAGCCAGACCAACCTGCTGGCGCTGAATGCCACGATCGAGGCGGCACGAGCGGGCGAAGCCGGCAAGGGCTTTGCGGTGGTCGCGACCGAAGTGAAGGCGCTCGCCGAGCAGACCGCGAAGGCCACCGGCGAGATCAGCCAGCACATCGGCGCGATCCAGACCGCGACGCAGGATTCGGTCGGCGCGATCAAGGAGATCGGCGACACCATCGCGCGGATGTCGGAAATTTCCTCCGCGATCGCCGCGGCGGTGGAGGAGCAGGGCGCCGCGACGCAGGAGATCTCCCGCAACATCCAGCATGCCGCGCACGGCACCTCGGAGGTCTCCGCCAATATCGGTGACGTCCAGCGCGGCGCAGGCGAGACCGGGGCCGCCTCTGCGCAGGTTCATTCGGCAGCGCAATCGCTGTCTCAGGAGAGCAACCGGCTGAAGAGCGAGGTCGCGCGCTTCCTGGAGTCGGTGCGGGCGGCGTGAGGTCGTCAGTTGCTCCGTTCGAGCCGCGCATCGCGGTGCGCCAGTGTGGCGTCGCGCGATGTCTGCTGCACTGCAACTAATAATTGCGGAACATATAGCGGCGGCGACAGCGAATTCCGTAGTTTCACGTAGGTTCCTGTTAACGCCTGTTTGCAACTATGAGCGCAATCTTACGGGATAAAAATCAGCCAGCATTGTTGAACTGACTTCCGCCCTGTCGTCCGTCGTGACGATGGCGGCGCAGGTGATTTGCGCGTTGCTAGGTCTCATCGGGATTTGCTGTGATGTCGAAATTGTCGATCGTGTTCAAGCTTCTGACCGTGTTGTCGGTCCTCGTGCTGTCGCTCGCCGGCGTCGGCGTGATGGCGATCGGCACCATGCAGAGTATCAATTCCCACACCGTCGAGATCGCGGAGAGCTGGCTGCCGAGCGTGCGTGCGCTCGGCTCGCTTCGCGCCGATATCAACGAGCTGCGCGTCGCGCTGCGCCTGCACCTGATGCAGGACACCGCCGAGGGCAAGGAAGCCGCCGAGAAGCGCCTCGCCTCGCTGCAGGCGCGCATCGACCAGACCCGCAAGGTCTACGAGCCGCTGATCACCTCGGCCGAGGAGCGCTCGCTCTATGAGCAGTGGAGCAAGGCGTGGGCCGAGTACCTGAACGGGGTGCAGGATGTCATGGCGCTGTCGCGCAAGGGCGTCGGTCGCTTCCCGACCGATGCCAACGAGCTGTTGCAGACCAAGGTCGCGAAGATGGCCCAGGCCGCCGACCCGCTGCTCCAGAAGGGCATCGAGATGAACAACCGGGGCGCCGAGCTGGAGACGAAGCAGGCGGCCGACAGCTATGCCACGATCTTCCGCGTGCTGGTCGGCATCATCGTGTTCTCGGTCGTGATCGCGATCGGTGCCGCCTATTATCTCGTGCGTGACGTTTCTCGCGGGATTGCCTCGATCATCCATCCGATGCAGTCGCTTGGCGAAGGCGACCTCTCCGCCGAGGTGCCGCATCGCGGCGAGAAGACCGAGATCGGCTCGATGGCGGATGCGCTCCAGATCTTCAAGGAGGCGTTGATCGCCAAGAAGGCCGCCGACGAAGTCGCTGTGGCCGACGCCGAGGCCAAGATCGAACGCGGCCGTCGCGTCGACGCCATCACCCGCAAGTTCGAGGCCATGATCGGCGAGGTCGTCGGCACCGTGTCGTCGGCCTCGACCGAGCTCGAGGCCTCCGCGACCACGCTGAGCAGCACCGCGCAGCGCGGACAGGAGCTTGCGACCGTGGTCGCCGCGGCGTCCGAGGAAGCCTCCACCAACGTCCAGGCGGTTGCGTCCGCATCGGAGGAGCTGTCGTCCTCCATCACCGAGATCAGCCGCCGCGTGCAGGATTCGGCGCGGATGGCCGCGGAGGCCGTCGAGCAGGCGACGCGGACCAATGATCGCGTCAACGCGCTGTCGCAGGCGGCATCCCGCATCGGCGACGTGGTCGAACTGATCAACACCATCGCCGGTCAGACCAACCTGCTGGCGCTCAACGCCACCATCGAGGCGGCGCGTGCCGGTGAAGCCGGCCGCGGCTTCGCGGTCGTCGCCTCCGAGGTCAAGGCGCTGGCCGAGCAGACCGCGAAAGCGACCGGCGAGATCGGGGCGCAGGTCTCCGGGATCCAGGCTGCGACCCAGGAATCCGTCAGCGCCATCCAGGAGATCGGCGGCACGATCGAGCGGCTGTCCGAGGTGGCGGCGGCCATCGCAGCCGCCGTCGAGGAACAGGGCGCGGCCACGCAGGAGATCTCGCGCAACGTGCAGCAGGCTTCGGTCGGCACGCAGGAGGTCTCGATGAACATCACGGACGTGCAGCGTGGTGCGATCGAGACCGGCTCGGCGTCGACGGAGGTGCTGTCGGCGGCGAAATCGCTGGCGACCGACAGCACGCGGCTCAAAGTCGAGGTCGCGCAGTTCCTGGAGTCGGTCCGCGCGGCCTGATCCTCAAGTGCTCGCCTGCGGAGCCGGCGGCGGTGCGACCTGCCGCCGGAACAGGATGCGCTGGTAGAGCCAGCCGATCGCGACCAGCACGATGCCGAGGCACATGAACGACAGCGCGCGGTAGACGCCTGTCAGCGTCGACATGTCGATCACGAAGGCCTTCAGGATCGTCAGCGCGATCACCGCGGCCGACGCCAGCCGTGCCCGCTCGGAGTTGACGAGAATGCCGACGCCGAGCAGCACCACACCGAAGCCGAGCCAGCCGATCGAATAGGTGTATTGCTCCGCGCCCGTGGTGGCGCCGTAGAGCAGGACCGGGCCGTGATAGAAGCGGCGGATCTCCAGCGTCAAATAGGTGAGCGCGAACACCAGCGCACCGCCGGCAATCGTGTTCGCATAGGCGACGGGGCGATGCCCTGCCACCGCATAGGACAGCAGCAGCATCAGTACCGCCGGGAGAGCGTAGCCGAGCAGCAGCAGGTTGATGACGAGACCGCCGACATCGACGCTGGAGAGCAGCCACGGATTCTCCAGGATCAGCAGGCCGAACACGCTGATGAGCCCGGCGATCGCGGTGAGCGCGACCGCGCCGACATTGTGAACGATGCTGTGGCTCCTCAGCCGCAGCCGCTCCAGCCCGATCGCCATGGCGAGCGCGACGCAGACTTGCAGGGCAAATTCGAGCAGCGAGGGCGGCGACGTCATGCGGCCGCCGGTGGCGAGATGCCGGATCTCCATGAAGGCGAGCAGCGCGGTGAACAGGATCGCGGCGGCCTCCACGACGCGCAGCGGCGGATCGTCACCGCGGCGGCGCAGGAAGATGCTCGCGCCCCAGAACGAGGCCGCCGGCAGGCCGTAGCCCCACAGCAGCCAGTTGAAGATCGGCGTGGTGCCGACGGCATCGCCGACGATGCGTGGATCGTAGCCGATGCGCGCGGTCACGATCGCGGCGAAGATGGCGGCGAGCCGGCGCAGGACCGGGATCGGCCGCTGCAGCGAGATCCAGGCCGTGCCGAGCGACATCAGTGCCAGCGCGATGGTGAGCCAGCCCTTTTCGAGGGCGAAGGTCAGCGCCAGCGCCAATGCGCCGAGCGTGCCGGTCGCGAACAGCGCGACGGAGGTCGCAGCGCCCGGCCGATCTTCGCGGCGCGCCAGCGCTTCGGTCGCAGCGCCAAAGGCGGCAGCGAGCAGCACCGCGAGGATCGCGAACGGGATCGAGCGGTCGAGATGGGCGATGCGCGCGTAGAGCGCAACGAGGATCGCGATCGGCGTCGCAACGGCTGCCGCCGACCACACCACCGGGATGATTGCCGAACTCGACCGGCCCTGCGCGAAAAAGCCCGCGATGCCGAAGCCGGCAGCGAAGATTGCGGCCATCACCAGATGCAGCGTCACCGAGCTGTCGGTGGCGACCGGTCCAACGCCGGGCATGGGGCCGCCCGGCAGCACTAGCATATCCGGATTGGCGCGCACCGCCCATTCGGCGAACACGATGAAGACGGTCGCTGCGGCCGCGCCCAGCGCGCCCGTTGCCGCCGGCGCGCGCCAGGCGACGAACAGCGTCGCACCAACGAGCAGCGTGAAGGCGATCAGCGCAAGGTCCGCATGCGCGCTCGACAGCACGATCAGCATCGCGCCGAACAGATAGGCGCCGAGCGAGCTCGACGACACCGGCTCGATCTCGCCGCCCTCGATGGTCGGGCCGAACATGAAGCCGCAGACCACGAGAAGGGCTGCGAGCACGAAGCCCGCGATCGCATGGAAGGCGTGCGGCGCGACCTGCAGCTCGCTGGTATCGAGCCCCGGGAAGATCCAGAGCACGGCGAAGGCGATGGTCGTGACCGCGAGCCAGCGCCACAGCCGGATGCGCGCGAGGCCGAAGCTCGCGGCGGTCACGATCGCAAGATAAATATAGAGCGCCCAATAATCCGGCTTGCCGCTGGAGACGAGGATCGGCGTCACGAACGCGCCGACCACGCCGAGGCCCGCGAGTGCGGGCCCATGCAACAGTGCCGCGGCGAGCGTGCCCATCGCAACGATGCCGAGCAGCACGAACGCGGTGGCGGGCACGAGGAAGCCATAGAGCGCATAGGCCGCGTAGATGGTCGCGAACGCCACCGCGGTTCCGGCCGCGGTGAGGATCGCGGGGATGTTGGCGATCGGCAGCGCCGCGATGTTGGAGATGCTCTCCTTGCGCCGCGACCATTCGCCGGCGCCCAGCAGCGCGGCTGCGAACAGCCCGCCGAGGAACACGCGCGCGCCGGGGCCGACGAGGCCCGCCTCGATCGAATAGCGCACCATGAAGAAGCCGCCGAGCGCGAGCGCAAGGCCGCCGATCCAGACCACCCAGCGCGTGCCGAGCCGCTCCTCGAAGCCGGGTGCCGGCGCGGGCAGCGGCGGCGGTGCGTCGGCCTCGGTGCTCGCTGCGAGCGGCGGCGGTGAAACCTCTTCGGTGACGAGCGGAGGCGGTGCTGCCTCGGCTTCCGGCGCGAGCGGCGGCGGCTCGGCAGCCGTCGTCGCCGGCGCTTCGGCCTGCGCCTGCGCGGGCATCAACGGCGGCGGCTGAACCTGCCGCTGCGCGTAAAACATCTCTTCGAGCGAGGCCAGCCGGCGGCGCAGCTCGGCCGCCTGGCTGGAGGCCTTGATCGCGATCAGGACAGAGATGATCGCAATGATCAGCGCAAAGACGTCAAACGGGCCGTCGAACATGAAGCCTCCAGGCAACCGGCGGGCAGGGGCCGGTCACGCAAATCCTAGGATCTAGCGCCGGGAGCGTACGCGCAAGCCCGGCGCGGGTCGTTCCTGGAGCACGTCGCGGCGGAAGCGGAAGAGCGCCGCCGGCCGTCCGCCGGTCTGTGTCGACATCACCCCGGTCGGTTCGACCAGGGCTTCGGTTTCGACCAGGCGGCGGAAATTTTGTTTGTGCAGGTGCCGGCCGGAGATCGCCTCCACCGTGTACTGCAGTTCAGTGAGTGTGAACTCCGCGGTCAAAAGTTCAAACACCACAGGACGATACTTCAGTTTTGCACGCAGCCGCGCGATCGCTGTCGCGAGAATCCGGCGGTGATCGAACCGCATCGAGGTGCCGAGCGCGGGAAGCTGCTTGCGCGCCAATGCCGCAGGGCGGCCGTCGCGCCGCGCCTCCTCGATCAGCCCGGCCTCGTACAAGAGCTCGTAGCGGTCGAGCACGCGCTCCTCGTCCCAGGGCGCGCCGTCGAGACCGAAATAGAACCGCACGCGATCCCGGCGCGGCAGAGCGCGTGTGGTCTCCGGCGTCTCCTCCTCGGCCCATAGCGTCAGCGCCGGAATGATGTCACGGGCGATGATCGCGGGCGGCTCCTCGCGCCAGTCTTCCCAGGGGAGGAAGCGATACCACGGTTCGAAGCTCGCGCCGGTCGCTGCGAGCTCGCCGCCCACCGCGCGCGTCAGCGCGAGATAGCCGATCGACACCATGTGCGCACCGGTGTCGCCGGCCTCGGCGTGACGGCCGCGATCGCCGAACGTGTAGAGCTGCTCGACATAGCCGAGCCGCAAGCCCGCCTGCGCCTCGACCCAGGCGCGCAGGCCGATCTCGAACGTGCGATGGCTTGGCGCATCGAACGGCCCGAACGGCAGGCCCGCCAGCCCATCACTGCTGTGCGCGGTGAGGATCAGCGGCTCATGGTCCTCGATCGCGACGATCGCCGCGGTCAGGCCGATCTCGATCGGCGTCAGCTGCGTGTCGCTCATGCGGCTGATGTCGCAGTTGTCATTCGAGCTCGATCACGAAGGGGCGGCCCTCGACCATCATTGCGCCCGGGCCCATCTCGTCGAGCGCGCGCAGCATGCGGCCGTTGCGTCCGAGCGCGCGGTCGGCAAGGCCGACGATGCGGCGGTTTGGCGAGGCGATCGGGGAGGCCGCGCGGATCTTCTTGGCGATCTCGATCTCGTCGCGATCCGGATTGAGGGCGCAGACGGCCGCGAATGCGCTCGCGGTGGAGCGGCTGATGCCGGCATAGCAATGCACCACCAGCGGCGCGCTGCGGTCCCAGCCGCGCACGAAATTCAGCACCTGGTCGATATGAGCTTCGGATGGTGCGGTGAAGCCGTCCATCTCCTCGGTGATGTCGTCCATCGACACTTTGAGATGGTTGGCCGGCAGCACCGACACCGGACGTGCCACCTGCTCGACATTGGCCATGACGGTCAGCACATGGCTGGCCCTGGTGAGGCGGACGGTTTCGGGAAGGGCGGCGAGGGAACAGACGTGGATCATGGCGGACCTTTTTGCCGCTGATTATAGCGAGCGCTCGTAGGGTGGGCAAAGGCGCATCGCGCCGTGCCCACCGTTTCGCACTGCGCACACCGCGGCTAATTTGGTGGACACGCTTCGCTTTGCCCACCCTACGAAGGGATGATGCTACGCGAACACCGCGTTGAACCGCTCCAGAAACTGCCTCTCGGCCCGCGCCGCGGTCCAGGGCGTGAGGTAGTCGCGGCGGACGCTGTCGGAGAGGCCGGGGTCTCTGCCGAACAGGCGCTTCGCCTCGTTTTCGCTGAAGCCGGCGAGCTCGGTCGCCTCCAGATAGGCCGCCCCGCGATCGGCGGCCTTGATGGCTTGCGTGATCTCCTCGGGCAGCGCCGGCGGCAGGCCGAAGCGGATGTGGATGGCGCCGAGCAGGCGCTTCTCCACCGCCTTGTAGTGGCCGTCGAGGACGGCCTTGAACGGCGAGATCATGTCGCCGATCACGTATTCGGGCGCATCGTGCAGCAGCGCGGCGAGCCGCATGCGCTCGTCGACGCGCGGCATCTCGTGCCGCATCACGGTCTCCACCAGAAGCGTATGCTGCGCGACCGAGAAGATGTGCGCGCCGGTGGTCTGCCCGTTCCAGCGCGCCACGCGCGCCAGCCCATGCGCGATGTCGGCGATCTCGACATCGAGCGGAGAGGGATCGAGCAGATCGAGCCGCCGGCCCGACAGCATGCGCTGCCAGGCGCGGGATGCCACGTCGCGTGCCGTTTTCTTCGCGGTCATTTGGCCTTGAGGCGCGGCTTGCGCTGCGTCTTGCCGCAGCTCGCGTGACAATGGCAGTCGACGAGATGGTCGTTGACCATGCCGGTCGCCTCCATGAAGGCGTAGACGATGGTCGGACCGACGAATTTGAAACCGCGCGAGGACAGTTCCTTGGAGATCTGCATCGACAGAGGCGTCGAGGCCGGCACGTTCGCAGTGGTCTTGAAATTGTTGACCTTGGGCCGGCCGTCCATGAAGTCCCACAACAGCTTCGAGAAGCCCGGGCCCTTCTCCATGATGTCGAGATACGATTTCGCGCTCAGGATCGCGCCGTCGATCTTGGCGCGATTGCGCACGATGCCGGCATCGTTCATCAGCGCGTGCACCTTCTTGTCGTTGTAGCGCGCGATCTTCTCCGGCTGAAAATCATCGAAGGCTTTGCGGAAATTGTCGCGCTTGCGCAGGATCGTGATCCAGGAGAGGCCGGCCTGGAAACCGTCGAGGATCAGCTTTTCATAGAGCGCACGGTCGTCATATTCCGGCACGCCCCATTCGGTGTCGTGATAGGCGACATAGAGCGGGTCTTCGCCGGGCCAGGGGCAGCGGGTCTTTCCGTCGGGATGCAGGCGGGGGGCTCGGCTCATGCGATGGGCTGCTTCAGGGGAATGCGGACGACGTCGGGTTCGGCGAGCCTCACGGCGAGGCCGCCGGCGGTGAGCGGCTGGCCGGCATCGAGCGCATCCGCAACGCGGTCGATGCGCACCAGCGCGATGCCCTTGCCCTGGGCGGACGAGCCCATCGTGCCGACCGGCTTGTCACCGGCCATAACACTGACGCCGGCCTCCGGCGAGAGGTCATCGAGCAGCACCTTGACGCTGCGGGTGCGTGCGGTGCCGCGATGCTGCATGCGCGAGACGACCTCCTGGCCGACATAGCAGCCCTTGTCGAAATCGACCCCGGCAAGACGGTCCATGTTGGTCTCGTGCGGGAACGCATCGCTGTACATGAAATCGAGCCCGCCGCGCGGCACGCCGAGCGCGATACGATGCGCCTCATAGGCGGAGGCGTCGACCAGCTCGGCGCCGATGAGATCGGATAGCTTCTGCTTGAGATCTTCGGGGATCAGGATGCGAGTGCCGAGCGCATCATTGCGCGGATCGGCGAACGCAAGGTCCGGCTGCGCCGCAAGCTGGCCGTCCCAGGCCGCGAGCACACCGAGATCGAGGCTTTCCACCGTGACCTTGGCGCGCAGCTTGTAGAATTTCAGCTTGGTGGCGAGGCCCTCGGCCAGCGCCTTCGGACAGTCGATCAGGAACCCGCCGCCATGGCCTGCGGGCACCTCTGTGATCAGGAAATCCACGATGATCTTGCCCTGCGGCGTCAGCAGCGCGCCGAATCGCCCCAGGCCCGGCTTCAGCCTGTCGAGATCGGTCGTGATCAGGCCGTTGAGGAAGTTGCGCGCGTCCTCGCCCGCGACCTTGACCACGCTCCGGTCGGGAAGAAACGCTGATTTCATGTGAAAATCTCTTGCGACATGTTGCTCCGGAACGTAAGCCCGCAAGGCATAAACGACAAGACCTCAAGCCCCGCGCTTGGGGATGAGAGAGGCCTTCAGCCATGACCCAGCGCTTCGATGTGATCCTCAAAGGCGGCACCGTCGTCAACCAGGACGGCGAGGGTGTTCGCGATATCGGCATCACCAACGGTCGCATCGCGGAGCTGGGCCCGCTGTCGCAGGCCTCCGCCACTGAAACGATCGACTGCAAGGGCCTCCACATCCTGCCCGGCGTGATGGACACCCAGGTGCATTTCCGCGAGCCCGGGCTGGAGCAGAAAGAAGACCTCGAGACAGGGTCGCGCAGCGCCGTGATGGGCGGCGTCACCGCCGTGTTCGAGATGCCGAACACGTCGCCGTTGACCGTGACCGAGGCCACCTTCACCGACAAGGTGAAGCGTGCCCATCATCGCATGCATTGCGATTTCGCCTTCTTCATCGGCGGCACCCGCGAGAACGTGCAGGATCTGCCGGTGCTGGAGCGCGCGCCCGGCTGCGCGGGCGTCAAGGTGTTCATCGGCTCGTCGACCGGCGCGCTGCTGGTGGAGGACGACGAGAGCCTGCGCCGTATCTTCCAGGTGATCCGCCGCCGCGCCGCCTTCCATGCCGAAGACGAATACCGCCTCAACGACCGCAAGTCGCTGCGCATCGAGGGCGATCCGCGTTCGCATCCGGTCTGGCGCGACGAGACCGCGGCGCTGATGGCGACGCAGCGATTGGTCAAGCTCGCGCACGAGACCGGCAAGCGCATCCACGTGCTGCACATCTCGACCAAGGAAGAGATCGAGTTCCTGCGCGACCACAAGGATGTCGCCTCCTGCGAGGCGACGCCGCATCATCTCACGCTCGCAGCACCCGAATGCTACGAGCGGCTCGGCACGCTGGCGCAGATGAACCCGCCGGTGCGCGGGGCCGATCACCGCGCCGGCATCTGGCGCGGCATCGAGCAGGGCATCATCGACGTGCTCGGCTCCGACCATGCCCCGCATACGCTGGAAGAGAAGTCGAAGACCTATCCGGCCTCGCCCTCCGGCATGACCGGCGTGCAAACGCTGGTGCCGCTCATGCTCGACCATGTCAACGCCGGCCGCCTGTCGCTGGCGCGCTTTGTCGACCTCACCAGCGCGGGCCCCGCGCGTCTCTACAACATGGCCTGCAAGGGCCGCATTGCCGCAGGCTACGACGCCGACTTCACGGTCGTCGATCTCAAGCGCAGCGAAACCATCACCAACAAATGGGTGGCGTCGAAGGCCGGCTGGACCCCCTATGACGGGGTCCGCGTCACCGGCTGGCCCGTCGGCACCTTCATCCGCGGCCGCCGCGTAATGTGGCAGGGCGAACTGGTGACAGCCTCGCAAGGCGAGCCGGTGCGGTTTCTGGAGACGCTGAAGCAGTAGACGGCGAGGTCCCGCTTCTCGCTCCGCTGTCATGCCCCGCGAAAGCGGGGCATCCAGTACGCCGCGGCTTCTCGGTTCGATCACCGCCGCCTCTGGAATACTGGATTGCCCGCTTTCGCGGGCAATGACAGAGTGCCGGGAAGCGCAAGCTCAAATTGGGAGAGAGCAATGTCCCAACCGACACCCCTCATCACCACCGCGCAACTCGCCGCGATACTCGGTGATCCCAGCCTACGCCTCTACGACTGCACGACCTACAACGAGCCGGTGCCGCCGGGCAGCGATGTGCCCTATCGCGCAGTCCCCGGTGACAAGACTTTCGCGGCCGGCCACATCCCCGGCGCCGATTTCCTCGACCTGCAGGGCGAGTTCTCCGACACCTCCGCGCAACAGCTCTTCATGATGGCTGGCGTGCCCCAGCTAGAGGCCGCCTTCGGTCGCCACGGCGCTGATGCATCCAAGACCATCGTGCTCTACAGCATCGGCACCATGATGTGGTCGACACGGTTCTGGTGGATGCTGCGCTCGCTCGGTGTCGATGCACAGGTGCTCGACGGCGGTTTTGACAAATGGAAGGACGAGGGACGGCCGGTCGAGACGGGCGCGCCGAGGGGCTATCCCGCCACCACTTTCAAGGCCGCGCCGCGCGCGGGCTTCTTCGTCGACAAGACCACCGTGAAGGCGCGGATCGGCGATCCCTCGACCGTGATCGTCAACGCGCTCGGGCCGCAATTTCATCAAGGCCTCGAGCCGAGCCGCTACGGCCGGCCCGGCCGCGTGCCCGGAAGCGTCAACGTGCCGGCGGCCACGCTCGCCAAGGCCGACAAGACGCTGACGACGCTTGCCGACGCCGAAGCGAAATTCGCGGCCCAAGGCGTTACGCGCGACAAGAATGTGATCTGCTATTGCGGCGGCGGCATCTCGGCGACGATCGACCTGCTCATGCTGACACAGCTCGGCTACGACAAGCTGACGCTGTACGATGCCTCCATGGGCGAATGGGCGAGGGATCCGGCACTGCCGATCGAGACGGACTAGGGGACTCTCTTACCCCCCTCCGGGGAGGGTAAGGAAGAAAGTCGGGAACCTTTCTCGCAGGCCTGCATCCAATGTCCGGAACGAATGGAAACAGGTGACCACCATGCAGCGGACCGCAGCCGGCCTGTCCGCCGGCGCCAGAGCATCGGAAGCCGAACTGGTCGACCGCGCGCGGGGCCGTGACGAGGCCGCGTTGCGCGAGATCATGCAGGCCAACAACCGCAGGCTCTACCGTCTGGCGCGCGGTATCCTGCGCAGCGATAGCGAAGCCGAGGACGTGGTGCAGGAAACCTATGTCCGGGCCTTTACCCATCTGGACGACTTTCGCGGCGAGTCCGGGCTGTCGACCTGGCTGTCGCGCATTGCCATCAACGAGGCGCTTGGCCGGGCGCGAAGCCGCAAGCCGCATGTCGAGCTCAGCGCGCTGCCCGAAGAAGCGCTCGACGCGCAGATCATAAAATTTCCCGTTTCTCCCGCAGGCGATCCGGAAAGGACCATGGCCCAACGTGAAATCCAGCGCGTCGTCGAACGCGCAATCGACGAACTGCCGGATGTCTTCCGCATGGTCTTCGTCGCGCGCGTCATGGAGGGGATGAACATCGAGGAGACCGCCGATCTGCTCGGCGTCAAGCCCGAGACCGTGAAGACGCGGCTGCACCGTGCGCGCACCATGCTGCGCGAGAACGTCGAGAAGGAGATCGGTCCGGTGGTGATGGATGCGTTCCCGTTCGCCGGGTGGCGTTGCGAGCGGCTGACCGTATCGGTGCTGAAGCGGCTCGGCAGCGGCGGCTGAAGTTTTTCGGGAACGTTTGCGCGAAAATCCCATCCAACGCCTGTGAAGCAACGCCGGCAAACCGTCCGGCAGCACAGGAGTTTCAGACATGTTCACCCGATGGAGCACGGCGCTCGCCGCGGCAATTCTGTTGTCGAGCCCGGCGCTGCTGCAAGGCGCGAGCGCAGCCGACAAGCCCACCGATCCGCAGATCGCCCACATCGCCTACACCGCGGGCGTGATCGACATCAACGCGGCCAAGCAGGCGCAAAAAAAGGCCAAGAACAAGGACGTCAAGGCGTTTGCCGAGGACATGCTGCGCGACCACGAGGCGGTCAACAAGCAGGCGCTGGCGCTGGTCAAGAAGCTGAACGTTACGCCTGAAGACAACGATACCAGCAAGGCGCTGTCGAAGCAGGCGAGCGACAAGCTGGCGGAGCTCGACAAGCTGAGCGGTGCGGCCTTCGACAAGGCCTATGTCGCGAACGAGGTCGCCTACCACAAGGCGGTCAACGGCGCGCTGGAAACCCAGCTCATCCCGTCCGCCAGCAATGCCGAGCTCAAGAGCCTGTTGCAGACCGGCCTGAAGATTTTTCAGGGCCATCAGCAGCACGCCGAGCATGTCGCGGCCGAGCTGAAATAGGGGGTGGGATGAAGCCGGGACACCTCGCTTCGATCGCGCTTGCGGTCGTCTTGCTGTCGATCGTCGTCCCGGCGCGCGCCGCGACCATTCAGATCACAATGGACAATCTCGTGGTTTCACCGGCCGAAACGTCCGCGAAGGTCGGCGATACCATCGAATGGATCAACAAGGACGTGTTCGCGCACACCGCCACGGCGAAGAGCGGCGATTTCGACGTGATGCTGCCACCGAAGAAGTCGGCAACGTTTGTTCTGAAGAAGGCGGGAACCGTCGATTATTACTGCCGCTATCATCCCAACATGAAAGCGACGCTCAAGGTCGCGCCGTGAGGGAGGAGGGAGTGCATTCCCGATCGTCGTGGGAATATCTCCCGGTCACCGCGAGACTAATGCTTGTCCGGGGGAGGCGGCTTCCGTGCGATAAACGCAGCAGACTTCGCGAACCAGTTCGCCAGAACCCGTTCGCCAGGTCATTCATCCGTAGACTGGCCCCGCCCCTGTGGCGGGGTCATTTTTCGCAAGAAGCTTACTGCCTTGCGAGAGTGACCGAGAATTCGCCGTTGCGGATGCGGCCCGGAAAGCCCTCGACGAATTTCGCCACCGCATCCTCGCCGTAGGTGCCGACGAGCTCGGCGAATGCCGCAAACAGGCTCGCCTGCGCCAGGCAGTCGCCGTCGACGCCATCATGGCGCGCTTCGGCCCAGGCCTCGTTGAGATAGCTCAGCGCGGCCTGTTTCTGCTCGTGATCGGGCAGCGGCGCGCGGGCGGGGGCGTAGGACACTGAATGGCTCATGAAACTCGATCAGGGCTGGGGCGCGATCCACGGCGATGCGCTGTACCAAAGGTGTAGCACGCGTATTAACGCCCGCTAGGCCACATCTTTAGGAACGGTTAACGGCTGTGAACAAAGTCGATGACAGGGTTCCGGATGCGCGTTCGCGTTCATCTCTCTCGTCATTCCGGGACGCGCCGACAGGCGCGGGCCCGGATTCCATCGTGCGTCAGAGTTGGTGGTCCGATGGATTCTCAGATGCGCAATTGCGCATCGTAGCTCGCGCTTCGCGCGCCCCGGAATGACGGAAAGAGAAATCAGTTCGCGTAACGCGCCGTGAGATCGCGCGAGATCTTCGAGCCTTCCTCGATATAGCGGCGGATCGCCACCGTCGCGGCCGGCGTGCAGCTCCGATAGGTCTGCTGGAAGCCGTTATAGCCGCGGTTGAAGCCGGCGATCATGCGGGTGCGGCGCTCGCCCGAGGGGGTTTCGGCATCGATCAACGCCTGCATCTCGCTGCGCCATTTGTTGCCCTCGTTGGACCCGCAGATGCCGCGCAGATAGTGCAGGCCGCCCAAAATCTCCGCCAGCCGCTGCAAATCGGCGTCAAACGGCGCCGCCACGTCCTGGGCCCTCGTGGGCACGCAGGCGCAGGCGAGAATCAGGGCAAAAATGGCCAGAAATCGCGTGGACATCGGCGGGGTGTATGCCCCCTCGGGGCGGATGACGCAAGACGGGGCGGTCAGGGCCCGATCAGCCGGGCGGCCGACAGGATGACCTCCTCCAGCCCCCCGGTCAGCTTGAGGCCGCCGAGGCTCGCCAGCGCGTCGGGGGTGATCCAGCGGTAATCGTCGAGCTCGTCGTTGAGAGCCGGCTCCCTGGCCATCCAGCGGGCGGCAAAGGACATGATCAGATAATGGCCTGCGCCAGGGGCGGTCGGCAGCACCTCGCGCCAGCCGGCGAGGCCAATGATCTCGATGGCGAGCCCGGTCTCCTCGTCGACCTCGCGCGCCAGCGCCTGGTGCAGCGATTCGCCGAACTCGACCCGGCCGCCCGGAAGCGAATAGAACCCCTTGGCGGGCGAGCGGGCGCGGCGGGTCAGAAGCACCTTGCCGTCGCGGAAGATGGCGGCGCTGACCGCGATCTGGGGGTGGGTGGGCTGGATGACCGCGGACATATCTTCAACACCCCTTCAACGGCCCTTGGCTCAATTCGCCATGATGGTGTCGACGTCGGCCTCCGCGCCGCCATTGATGATGCCGCCGCAGGCCGCGATCAGCGGCTTGACCCAGAGCGTGGCCTGCTCGGCGAGGCGGACGCGGGTCGTGTCCTTCTCGACCTCGCGCATGGCCGAGCCGACCGCTGTCAGGATCGAGGTCATGGTATCAGTGATGTGGTCGAACTGGGCGCGCACGTTCGGATCAGCCTTCTCATAGGCTTCGATGGCCAGATCCCGTGCCTTGAAATTCGACGCGGTGAAATGCTCGGCATAGGACAGCGGCGACCAGGTCAAAAAATCTTCGGCGCATTCCGGCATGTCCGGGACCATTTCCAGCAGCATCACGGCTTCATTGAAATGGTTGAGATAGTCGGTGGCAAGCCCGGTTCGCGGGTTGATGTTGGCCACGCGCAGCCGCTCGGCCCAGGCGGCAGCCTCGGGGCCCGTCTGTACATGCGTCCGCGCGGGTTGGGAGGCCTTTGAGCTCATCTGCCGCAGTGTTAGCGTTCGGGGTTAAAACGACCTGAACGGACCCTATATAGATACCCAAGGATGTGTGGACGCTTCGTCATAACTTCGGCCCCCGCGGCTTTGCGGCAACTGTTCGGCTATGTCGAGCAGCCGAATTTCCCGCCACGGTACAACGTCGCGCCGACACAACCGATTCCGGTCGTGCTGCTCGAGAACGGCGCGCGCCATTTCCGCTTGATGCGCTGGGGATTGTTGCCGAGCTGGGTCAAGGATCCCAAGGGATTTACGCTCCTGATCAACGCGCGCTCCGAGACGGTGCTCGAAAAGCCCGCCTTCAAGAACGCGATTCGGCGGCGCCGTGGCCTGATCCCGGCCGACGGCTATTATGAATGGAAGACGGAGGGCGGCCGCAAGCAGCCCTTCTTCATCCACCGCGCCGACGGCGAGCCGCTCGGCTTTGCTGCGGTATTCGAGACCTGGGTCGGGCCGAACGGTGAGGAGCTCGACACCGTCGCGATCGTCACGGCGGCGGCGGGCGAGGATCTCGCCGCGCTGCATGACCGCGTGCCCGTCACCATCAGCCCGCGCGATTTCGAGCGCTGGCTCGACAGCCGCGGCGACGATGTCGACGCGGTGTTGCCGCTGATGTCCGCCCCGCGCATCGGCGAATTCGCCTGGCACCCGGTCTCCACCCGCGTCAACCGCGTCGCCAATGACGACGATCAGCTCGTGTTGCCGATCAGCGCGGAGGAGATGGAGGCGGAAGCTGAGGCGGCGAAACCGAAGAAGGCGGCCCGGAAGGTTGCTGCTAGCTCGTCAGATGACGGGCAGGGGTCGTTGTTCTAGGCGGCGGTGCCGTAGGGTGGGCAAAGCGAAGCGTGCCCACCATCGTGTTTCAAGCAAGTGGATAGATGGTGGGCACGGCGCGTTGCGCCTTTGCCCACCCTACGCAATCTACACGATCTCTTTTGCCCTGAGCGCCGCGATCTCCGCCGCATCAAATCCCAGCTCGCCCAGCACCGCATCCGTATCCGCACCCAATTCCGGCGCCATCTGGTCCAGCCGGCCGCCGCCATGGGCGAGCTTGAAGCCGCTGCCGGCAAAGCGCAGGCGGCCGTAGGGCGTATCCAGCTCCTGGATCGCGCCGCGCGCCTTGATTTGCGGATGATCGATGACCTCCTCGACCTTCCAGATGCTGGCGCAGGGCGCGCCGGCATCTTCCAGGATTGTCTCCCACTCGCGCGCAGGCCTGGCCGCCAGCGCCTCCTCGATGATGACGCGCAATGCACTCTCGTTCTCGTTGCGCGCGAACCAGTCGGCGAAGCGCGGGTCGGACAGCGTGTCCTCGCGACCGAGCGCGCTCATCAGCGCGCGGTACTGCTTCTCGTTGTTGACGGCGATCAGGATGTGGCCGTCGCCGCATTTGAACAGATTTGCCGTGGTCCTGCGGCTCACCGCCTGGTTGCCCGACAGCTGCTGGCGATGGCCGGCGACCGACCAGTCCGCGATCTGCCCCGAGAGAAATGCCATCGTCGCCTCCAGCATCGAGACGTCAATCAGCTGTCCCTTGCCGGTGCGGTCGCGCTGATACAGCGCGCTCGACACGCCAAAGGCAGCCGTGGCGCCCGAGAGCACGTCGCACACCGCAAAGCCCGCGCGCGTCGGCCCCGTCTCGGGATGGCCGGTGATTGCCATGATGCCCGACAGTGCCTGCATCTTGCCGTCATAGCCGGGCCGCAGGCGGTCCGGGCCGGTCTGGCCGAAGCCGGACACGGCGCAATAGATCAGCTTTGGATTGATCGCGGAGAGCGCCTCATAGCCGATCCCGAGCTTGTCCATCACGCCGGGGCGAAAATTCTCCATGACGACGTCGACTTGCGCCACGAGCTTCTTCACGATCGCGATGGCGTCGGGCTTTTGCAGATCGAGCGTCAGGCTGCGCTTGTTGCCGTTGATGGCCTGGAACGCCGGTGCCAGTCCGCGCTCGGCCCATTCGCGGCTGAGCGGCGTGCGGCGCATGTCCTCGCCCTCGCGCCGTTCGACCTTGATTACGTCGGCCCCCAGCAGCGCGAGCTGGTAGCTCGCATAGGGGCCGGCCAGCACTTGCGTGAAGTCCAGGATCTTCACGCCCTCGAACGGTCGCGTCACGTCGCTCTCCCCTTTGCTTGTTGTTGTCGGAGGACGTCAGGCGGCGCGGTTGCCGCGCGCGATCTCCTTCTGCTTGTCGAATTCAGCGCGGCGGCGCGCCAGCTCTTCAGGCGAGAGCTGTGCGACGTTGTTGTAGTCGAGCTTCCAGGAGGCGTCCTCGCTCCAGCGCAGCGGCGACTGCATCGTGGTCTGCGGCCCGCTCGCGGTCTCCAGCAGCCTCAGTGCGAGCTCCAGCGTCTGCGCCTGCGAGGCGACGTCGTGCGGCTTGCCGGCGGAATTGCCGAGCGGGAAGTCCGAAAACAGGAAGCGCGGCACGGCGGCATGCTCGATGATGTCCTTGGCGCAGCCCATCACCACGGTCGGAATGCCGTTGGCCTCGAGATGCCGCGCCACCAGCGCGGTGGTCTGGTGGCAGACGGGGCAGTTCGGCACCAGCACGGCGACATCGACCTTGTCGGCAAGGCAGCGCGCCAGGATTTCCGGCGCGTCGGTGTCGAGCGTGACGCGATGGCTGCGATTGGTCGGCGCGCCGAAGAAACGCTGGCTCACCTCGCCGATGCGGCCTGCGGCAGATGCCTTCAAAAGCTGCGGCAGCGGAAACCAGGTGCCGTTGTCGGTCGCCGTGGTGTGCTTGCGGTCGTAGCCGATGTGCGAGATGCGCAGATCGTGCTGCTTCGAGGTGTCGCCGTCATAGACCTGGTAGAATTTGGCGCCGCCATTATACGCCGCGCCCGGCCCCTGGTCGCCCTTGGCGGGATCGAACGGCGCAGCCGTGGTGATGATGGTGACGCGCGATTGCGACAGCGGTTTCTTCAGCGGCTGGAACGGCGCCTCCGTGTAATGCGCCCAGCGATACGGCGTGGTGTAGCCGATCGCGGTGTAATATTCGCGCGTGCGCTGCATATAGGGGACGGGGGAGTCGTAGTCGGGCGCAAAGCCGAATTCGTCGTCGCGCGGAGCGGACATGGGGCGCGTCTCCTGGTTCTTAGTTGGGGCCAGACTAGAGATAGTTTTGGGGTTGCTCAACCGGGGCGGGGCGGCGCAGGGCAGAATTGCAGATGAGGATGGTGCGGCGCGGACGGTGCTGACCCTCTCCCCTTGTGGGCCTGTTGCGTAATTCGTCAATTGTGATTCCCTAAGGCAAAGCCTCGGAGGGTAGCGATGGCGGTCAAGCGGACGGGACAGCCGAGCTTTGTGG
>NZ_JASAUS010000070.1:0-44724 GCF_029953005.1 Bradyrhizobium sp. Mp27
GGGTGGTCAGGCGGCGAAAAGCCGAAGGCAATCCTGTGCGCCTCGTCAGAGCAGATGTGCGGCCACATCAATCGGACTAGAAAACGCACTCTCACGAATAGGACGGGCTAGATGTCGCGGCCTTCGACCTTCTCGGTCAGCGCCTTGACCTGCTCGGGGATCTTCTCGAGGTGCGGATTGACGGCCAGCGCCTTGCGGTAGGCCTCAAGCGCACGTTTCTCGTCACCGACCTCCTGCATGATCATGCCGAGGCCTGCGAGCGCGCCGAAATGGCGAGGCTCCCGGATCAGCACCTCGCGGATGTCGGCAAGCGAGCGGCTGTAGTCATTCTGCATGTAGTAGAGCGTGGCGCGCCGGTTCCAGGCCTCGATGTAGTCGGGCCTGAGCTTGATGACCGAATCCAGCAGCTTGATCGCGATGTCGATCTTCTGCGCGTCGACCGCGGTCTTGGCCCGCGCCATCAACAGCGATGCGGTGTCGCTCGGGGTCTGGATCCAGATCGCCCAGATCCGCGCCTCGACATGCTTGGCGCTGGCCTCGTCGGGCGCGGCCTTCAGCGCGCCGAACAGGAAATCGAGATTCTTGCTGCGGTCGACCTTCGGCAGCTTGGCCGGCGCCTCCGGCAGCTTCTTCTGTTCCTTGCCGGGAGGGGCAGGCAGCTCTTTCTGCGCCAGGGCTGGCGTAAGGCCAGTGGCGCCCAGCACAAGGGCCAGACACAGGGTGCGCGCGAAAGGGAAGCTCACTGCCAGGAATCTCACTGCCATGGCCAAAGTCTAGACGCGCAAAGCCGCCCTTGCAAAGCAAAGGCGGCGTCAAACTCGTGTGAGCTGTGGTCTTGCGGGGCGCGCGTGAGGCGACCGCGAGGGCAATATCAGCCCTGGCGAGCCTTGAAGCGGCGCTGCACCTTGTTGATCACATAGACCCGGCCCTTGCGGCGGACCAGGCGGTTGGCGCGATGGCGACCACGCAGCGATTTCAGCGAGTTACGGACCTTCATGGCAGAATCCTGAACGTTCGAAAGGCCGTGTTCGGCACTACCGTTTCGGCACGCGCGAATGTGGCAAAATGAGATCTTTCCCGCTGGCGGACCGACCGCCCGGGACGGGGCGGTTCTTAAGGCATGGGAGGACCGGATGTCAATGTTAACTGCCCGGTTCCGGGCCAGCAAATTCTGGAAAACAACCCCATGCAAAGTAGAAAGCAAGTAGAAATGGCCGGATCGGCCCGATCTACGCATTGGTCGACTTGGGGCTTTGCTTCGACAACGCGCCTTGCCAAATTCGTTATATCATATAATCAATTCGGCAACCCGTCGGGAGGAAACCAATGCCAAAGCTGAAGCTGCCCAACATCGACGATGTCGTCGCCATCGACATCCACACCCACGCCGAGGAGCCCTGCGGCACCCATCCCGACGACGGCTATGACGATTTCCAGGCGCAGATGGCGGACTACTTCAAGTCGCCGCACAAGCATCCGCCGACCGTGCCGGAGACCGCGGCCTACTACCGCTCCAAGAACATCGCCGCGGTGATCTTCCCGGTCGACGCCGAGCGCGAGACCGGCTTCCGCCGCTACAAAAATGAGGAGATGCTGGAGATCGCCTCCGACCATCTCGACGTCCTCATCCCGTTCGTCTCGATTGACCCGCACAAGGGCAAGCTCGGCGTGCGCGAGGCGCGCAAGCTGATCGAGGAATACGGCGTACGCGGCTTCAAATTCCATCCGACCATGCAGGGCTTCTACGCCAACGACCGCATGGCCTATCCGCTCTATGAAGAGATCAACAATGGCGGCGCGATCGCGCTGTTCCACACCGGCCAGACCGGTGTCGGCTCGGGCATGCCCGGCGGCATGGGCATGCGGCTGAAATATTCCAACCCGATGTACATGGACGACGTGGCCGCGGATTTCCCCGACCTCAAGATCATCCTCGCCCATCCCTCCTTCCCCTGGCAGGAGGAAGCGCTGTCGGTCGCGACCCACAAGCCGAACGTCTATATCGACCTCTCGGGCTGGTCGCCAAAGTATTTCCCGCCGATCCTGGTGCGCTACATCAACTCGATCCTTCAGGACAAGATGCTGTTCGGCTCGGACTGGCCGGTGATCACGCCGGACCGCTGGCTGTCGGACTTCGCCAAGATCGAGATCCGCGACGAGATCCGGCCGAAGGTGCTGAAGGCCAACGCGCGTAGGCTGCTCGGGATCTAGCCGCGGACTCGTCGCCACGGCGCATTGAGGGCTTCGACCGGTTGCCGAAGCCCTCACGCTCAGGCGCTCAAGGCCTCGCTGAGGCGGGCAAGGCGGCCCTAAAACTCCAGCTTGTCGCGTATGGCGTCGATTCCGGCCCTGGCGCAGGCTTCGTCAGCATCACCGCCGGGCGCCCCAGACACACCGACGGCTCCGACCAGCGAACCGCCCGCTTCGACAATCAATCCGCCACCTATAATGACCGTGCCTGGGAGATTGCGGATACCGGCCTGCATCATGCCAGGTTGGCTGACGGCATTTAGTTCGGTGGTGCTGGTACGGAATGTTGCTGCGGTCCACGCCTTGCCCGAGGCCGTCGAAACGGTGTGAGCACCTGCGAACCTGTCACGAAGGATCACCTGTGTCCCCCCGAAGCGATCGACGACGGCGACGGCGACCTGGTACCCGCGTGATCGGCAATCGCCAAGCGATGCCCGGGCCAGATCAAGCGCCAGCTCGGGACTCAGGGATTTGTAGGTCGCGAGCGGCTCCTGCGCCATTGCCGGGTGCGCGAGCATCAACAGGACGGCGGCCGCAGCAGGGTTCGAGCGAGCATGGTTTCTCCGACGCGAGCGGGTCGACGCCGACTTTAACCTAGTTCAGCGCACCGTATGCCAGGTCGTCGAATACGGTGACACTGTCGGCCTTGGTCCACAAGCCGATCATGCCGGCGTCCCTGATCGATTCGTCCTCGACCTCGAACATCGGCTTGCCGTCATACGTTACCTTGAACAGCTTTCCCGCGAATTCGCAACGCAGGGAATGCCATTGACCTGATGGCACCGATACCTTGGCGCCATAGCCGCCTTTGCGGCCGACGATATCGAGCGCGCTGCGAACACCCTTGATCGTCTTGTAGAGCACAACATTGTCTTCAAGCGCGTTGGCCCGCACGACATAGTAATTGTCGGCATCCTTTGCGCGCCAGACAATTCCGGCCGCACGATCCTCGGAGCCTGCGATTGCTTTGAACTTGACCTCGACGAACCCGTCCAGGATGCTCGTGCCGTTCCTGAGCGCCACTGGAAACGTCGCCTGACCGGATTGTTTCAGGACGTTCGGCTTGCTTGGCGCCGTCGACTCCACCTCGACCGTCCATTTGGGCTGGCCACGACCCGTCATCGTCAGAGTCCAGCCTTCGGGCGCTGCGCCGGTTGCTGCGTTGTCAAAATTTACAGTTTCTGCCATCGCGTTTCCTCCCACCAACAATAGGAACAACGCCGCTCCCAAGCGCGCTACGCTCATTTTTTTTGCACAACGCCTAAGCTTCCCGCCTGTATTGATCGTACAGTGTTGCAGCGTTGTCCCATTTGATCGCTTCCATGTAGATGTCGACATACTTCGCGGCCGCGGCGCCATAATCCATGTGATAGGCGTGCTCATACATGTCGAGCACCAGCACGGGGCGTCCGCCGGCCAGCGTCGTCGTGTGGTCGGCGGCCCACTGATTGACCAGCCGCTTGTCGCGCGGCGAGTAGGAAAGAATCACCCAGCCGGAGCCGCCGCCTTCGGCCTTGCCCATGGCGGAGAACTCCGCGCGCCACCGCTCCATGCTGCCGAAATCTCGCGCGATCGCGTCGGCAAGTGGTGTGCTCGGCTTGCCGGCACCGCCGAGCCCGTCGAAATAGATTTCGTGGAGGATCATCGAGTTTGACGCGACGAGTTCCTCGCGCTTCAGGCCGTTGATGACGAAGTTCGGAGCTTTCGCGAAGTCGAGCTCGGCGAGTTGCGTTCCGATCGCGTTGAGTCGCTTTACGGCACCGACATAGTTGTTCTCGTAGTGGCTGACGAGCACCTTCTCCGAGATGCCGGCAATGGATTTCGGATCGAACGGCATCGGCTTGGGCTGGTATGTCATTGGCCTGGCTCCTGTTGGCTGATTGGCTTGCGCAAGGGCTTGCGTCCCCGCGAGTAATGCGGTCGATGCCGCGGCGGCCCCCACGCCCCTGATGAAGTCTCGGCGGTCGGTATTCGTCGTCATGGAGTCCTCCACTTCATCGTCGTCCCCAACGTGCCCCGTGTGCTCGCTAGCTCTTGGTGCTCGCCGTCTTGTCGCGTGCCCAAATAGACCGCGCGATCCCTGTCGATACGGACGTCGACGAGGGTCGGCGCGCTGGCGGCACCAATTGACCGGACAATTTCTCTGATGAGATCGAGATGAAAGAAGACATGCGGCGTCCTTGATGACCAGGACGCGATACTTGGGCATGTCGCCTCGCGGGGAGATCGCAAATCCCCGTGCCCTGAATTAAACGCCTGCCGGCGGCAGTGTCAATCTGCTGCGCGAGGTCGATGAGGTGACGATTGTTTGAAGAAGGTTCCGGCCTTGTCGAGTACCGGGCCGTTTCGGTATGGTCCGCGCCACCGCAAAGTCCCAAGGGAGCGAGCCATGAGCATCAAGGCCGTCGTCTTCGACGCTTACGGAACGCTGTACGACATCCAGTCGGTGGCGGAGATCACCGAGGATGCGTTTCCGGGCTATGGCGAGATCATCACGCAGGTCTGGCGGATCAAGCAGCTTGAATACACCTGGTTGCGCTCGCTGATGCGGCGCTACCAGGATTTTGCCGCCGTCACGCGCGACTCGCTCGCCTATACCCTGCGCCTGCTCGGCCTCGCCTATGAAGGCGAAGCGTTCGAGCGGGTGATCGAGAAATATCTGCATCTCGATCTCTATCCGGATGCAGCCGCCGCGCTTGCGGCGCTCAAGCCGCGCAAACTCGCCATCCTCTCGAATGGCAGTCCGGACATGCTGAATGCGCTCGTGCGCAATTCCGGGCTCGACAGTCTGCTCGATGCCACCATCAGCGTGGACGCGAAGAAGGTCTTCAAGCCATCTCCAGAGGCCTACACGCTGATCGGCGAGGTGTTCGGCACCAGGCCGGATGAGGTTCTGTTCGTCTCGTCCAACCCCTGGGATGTCGCGGGCGCGAAGTCGTTCGGGCTGAACGTCGCCTGGATCGAACGCGTGACGCCGGAGGCGATGGCGCTGGCTTGCGTCGAGAACGAACTCGTGGCACCGCTGACGATGTATAAGGCGATCCGGACCCAGATGGACGAGCTTGGGTTCGCGCCGGATCATCGTGTCCGCGCGCTCTCGGAACTGCCAACGATCGCTTAAGCATCGCCGTCCGCCCATAAGTCTGGAATGAGCTGTTTGGAATGAGCCTTCAATCCGTTCGCGCCTTCTTCGCCGAGAAAGCCCCCGACATCTCCGTCATCGAATCCCCGATCAGCTCGGCCACGGTGCCGCTGGCCGCCAAAGCCTATGGCGTCGAGCCCGGCCGGATCGCCAAGACCCTGTCGTTGCGCATCGGCGAGCGCGTGATCCTGATCGTCGCCGCCGGCACCTCGCGCATGGACAACAAGAAGGTCAAGGCTGCGTTCGGCGGCAAGCCGAAGATGCTGGGGCTGGAAGAGGTCGCCGAGATCACCGGCCACGAGGTCGGCGGCGTCTGCCCGTTCGGACTGAAGTCGCCGCTGCCGATTTATTGCGATGTGTCGCTGAAGGCGTTCGACGTGGTGGTGCCGGCCGCAGGCTCGACCCACAGCGCCGTGCGCATCACGCCCGAGCGGATGGCGGAGCTCACCGCGGCCGAATGGGTCGATGTCTGCGAGCACAGGCCTTAAGGCGGCTCCGGCCTGTCCTCGTGAACCGCGGCGCGAAGGGCGACCTCACGCCAGGTCGGTTTTGGCACCTGGCTGGCCGCAATTCGTTGCACGGTTATGACGGTTTCGGGACTGGACAACCGGTCGTTGAGCCGCGATGGGGCCAGATGCGATGCCTGATGCAATTGCCGGTCAGGAAGGCTAGCATATGGACCATGACCGACGACAAGGTGAAACGACGATTGACCACCGTCCTGTGCGCTGACGTGCAGGGCTATTCTCGCCTCATGGAAGCAGACGAGACCGGAACGTTGGAGACGCTGCGCCGCTACCGCACTGCCTTTGCGGGACTGGTGGAGCGCCATGACGGCCGGATCGTGAACACTTGGGGCGATGCTGTGATCGCCGAGTTCGCCAGCGTCGTCGAGGCCGTGCAATGCGCGGTCGAAATTCAGCAGGAAATTTCCAACCAGGATTCGGACCCGCCGCACGCGCACCCGATGCGGTTTCGTATCGGCATCAATCTCGGCGACGTGATGGTGGACGGGTCCGACATCTATGGCGACGGGGTCAATATCGCGTCGCGGCTGCAAGAGCTCGCCGAACCCGGCGGCGTCGTGATCTCAAGTTCAGTCTACGATCAGGTGCACAACAAATTGTCTGTTGGCTTCGACTGTCTCGGCCAGCGACCAATGAAGAACGTTGCTCCCATGACCAGCTATCGCGTGGCCATGAGCGGCCAAAGCGCTGGCGACGGAGCTTCCCGGTTGACGAAAGCTTCCCTCCCCAGGGGCGGGCAGTTGCAGATTCGGAAACTGGCGCTCGATGGATTGACAGCAGGCACGAGCCGTCCAATTGGATGGGCTTCGTCTCGGATTGGCTGGCGAAGCTGCCCCGCCCGGTTGCAGTGGCCCTCACGGTTTCGGGCTTTCTGATTCTAATCAACGTTTTCACCGGCATGCACAAGATCTGGTTCCATTGGCCGGTCGCAGCATTGCTCTTCGGTGCCCTGCTGCGGACAGCGCTCCGGCAGCGACCTGAGTCGAACAGTAAGCGCGAGCGCCAGACGAGTCGGGAGTGAGGCGGTTGCGACCGCATCGTCGCGCCCAAGGTGCGAAGAGGCCGCGATGAATCGTCATCGCGCTTCAGGTCATGACCTGAGCATGATCTTTTCGGAAAATCGCATCACACTTTTCCGGATCATGCTCTAGTCGTTGTCATCATCATAGGGACGTGGTGGCGCGACGACAGGCGGCGGCGCATTGTTGTAGCGCGGCGGCGGCATAGCCCGGCCGCGCGGGACCGGCTGCTGCGGCTGAGCCTGGTTGTTCGACTGGAACACCGCCCGGCATGCGCTCGAAAGCTGCGGCGTGTTCTGCTGCAGGCAGGCCACGATGCGGTTCGTATCCGGAATCTGGTCGCTGCAAAGGCGCCAGACATCCGGCGTGCACGCCATCTGCTGTTCCATTGTGCCGCGATATTCCTGGGCTGACGCCGCGCCCTGCGCGACGATGCCGCTGACTGCAAGCGCCAGACCCAGCGCAATTCGCTCTGTTCGCATGTCCCGATCCTTCTCGATTCCCTTGATTTGTCTTCAATCAATGAGACGCGGTCAGGTTCTGAACCAACAAAAAAATGTGAAAATGCGACGGGAACCTATTCCACCCGGCCGATCTTCTTCACCGCCGCGATCAGCCGCGCGCTGTCCGTCGCCACGAATTGCGAGAATGCCGGCGCGTCCTGATAGGCGACCAGACTGCCCGAGGCCTCGAAGCTCCTGAGCACATCCGGGCTCGTCATCACCTGCGCCATCGCTTCGCGCAGGCGGCTCGCGACCGGCGCAGGAAGAGCACTCTGTGCAAAGAGCCCGGCCCAGATGTACATCTCGACGTCCTTGTAGCCGAGCTCCTGGAAGGTCGGAACGTCGGGGAAGCTCGCGATGCGCTGCGCGCCGCAATTGCCGAGCACGCGCAGCTTGCCGTCGTCGACCAGCGGCTTCAGCGTGCCGGGCGCGGCTGCTATCGCCTGCACGGTGCCGCTGAGCAGCGCGGTCAGCGCCGGGCCCGCGCCGCGGAACGGAACATGCAGCAATTTGATGTCAGCGCTGCTCGCGAACATCTCCATCGCGACATGCAGCGTCCCGTAAGGACCGGACGAGCCGTAGGTGATCTGGCCCGGCCGCCTCTTCGCATCCTCGACGAAATCCTGAGCCGTCTTCCACGGCGCCGAAGCCGGCACCGCGAGCAGCGTGGGATCGGCCAGCACGCGCGCGATCGGCATGAACTGCGAGACCTCGTAGGCGACGGGTCGGTCGAACAGACGGTCGGCCTCGGGGAGCACCGCGAGCGAGGACAGCGTCATCAGCAGCGTGTAGCCGTCGGGCTCTGCACGCGCCGCCGCGGCATTGCCGACCGATCCGCCGCCGCCACCGGCGCGGTTGTCGACGATGACGGGCTTGCCGAGGATCCGCTCCAGCGCCATCGCTACCGGACGCGCGGCAAGGTCGGCCTGACCGCCCGCCGGAAACGGCACGATCATGGTAATGTTGCGCACCGGATAGGCTTGCGCGAAGGCCTTGTCAGGTAAAGCAGCCCGCAACAACGGCAATGCCGCAGCGGCACGCAAAAGATCGCGTCGATCCATCATGGTCCCCTACCCCCCGATTTTCTTTTGTTTCGCCAGCCTAGCGTGCCACGCGGCAAGAACAAGGCATTAACGAAGCATTGACCATGTCCGGCCCCGTCAGGAACGCATCCGTGAACCCGCTGTTGCCCTCTTGAGGGAGTGAATGATGCGGAATCTTGCGACCATCGACGTCGCCCTGGACGAGATGCTGGTGAATCTCGCAGCGATCGTCATACGGCTTTCAAAGCCCGAATTGACGCGAACACCGGAAGCGCGGCGCGCGCTGGCGCAATCCGTCCATCAATACGCCGCCTGCGCGGCACGCTCGAACGACCCGCGTGTTCATGAACTGAAGTCGCAGCTGGAGGAGACGCTGAAGCCAGCCTTGCGCATTGTCGCGATCGACGGCGTGAAGGTGTCATAGCGAGAAGTCGCGGGCAGGCTTCGCTTTGCCCACCCTACGATAGTCGCTTGCAGGATAGACTAGCGAGATCACGTAGGGTGGGCAAAGGCGCAACGCGCCGTGCCCACCAAGGGATCTACCCCGCTTTGTTGACACCTTTCTTCGGCCGCCGCTTGCATGTGCCCGGCAGCTTCGCCGCGAGAAAATCGCCGAGCGCCTCGACGCGTGCGGGGCGCGGGCCGCCGGGTGGCGTCACCAGATGCACGGCGCCTTCAGCCTGCTTCCAGTCTTTCAGGATCACCTCGACCTCGCCGGACGAAATCGCCTCGCCGACGATGAACTCGGGCAGCTCGGCGATGCCGAGGCCGGCGATCAGCGCCGGCATCACCGCTTCACCGTTGTTGACGCGAAGCTGTCCGCCCGGACGGACGCTGGCCTGCTCGCCCGCCGAATTGGTGTAGTTCCAGACATTGGGCGTGGAGAGATAGGCGTAGCTGAAGCATTTGTGTTCGGCGAGATGCATCGGATGCGTCGGCCGGCCATGTTTCTTGAGGTAGGACGGCGCGGCCACCGTGAAGCGCGGCATGGTGAAGAGCCGTCGCGCGATCAGCGAAGAGTCCGGCAGCCGCGCGATCCGCACCGCCATGTCAAAGCCCTCGCCGATCAGATCGATGGTCGCATCGCTCAGATGCAGATCGACCGAGACCTCCGGATAGGTCTCGAAAAACTCCGGCAGCAGCGGCGCCACCGCCTTGATCCCGAACGTCATGGGCACGGCGAGCCGGACCAGGCCGCGCGGCGCCACCGACTGCGCCAGTGCCTCGTTCTCGGCCGCCTCGCCGTCGACGAGCAGACGCGTGGCCCGTTCGGCGAGCTTGTGCCCGGCGTCGGTCAGCGCCAGCCGCCGCGAGGTGCGGTTGAACAGCCGGGCACCGAGCCGCTCCTCCAGCCGCGTGACCGCCTTGGACACCGTTGCCTTGGACATCGCGAGCTCGCTCGCGGCCCCTGCAAACGACCGTAATTCCACGACTTTTGCGAAAATCGCGAGCGCCTCGAAATCAGGGAGTTTTGCCATGTGCGCCGGTCCAATCGGTGTATTTCAGGAAACAATGCGTTTCAACAGTTTCTATTTCTATACCACAGGCGGAGGCTTATCCAAGGGTCATCAGACATTCAGGACCGGAGAAATCCAATGACCAAGAAGCTCTCAGGCAAGGTTGCCCTCGTCACCGGCCGCTCGCGCGGCATCGGCGCGGCCTCGGCCCGCGCTCTCGCCGATGAAGGCGCGGATGTCGCCATCAGCTATGTCGCCTCGCCCGAAAAGGCCGAGGCGGTCGTCACCGAACTGAAGGCCCGCGGCGTCAAGGCCCGCGCTTTCAAGGCCGATCAGGCCTCGGCCAAGGACGTGACGCAGCTCGTCAACGACGTCGCCAGGGAATTCGGCCATCTCGACATCCTCGTCAACAATGCCGGCGTTGCCGCGGGCGGCGCGATCGACGATGCGAAGGCTGACACGGCCGCGCTTGAGCGGCAGGATTCCATCAACGTGCACGGTGTGATCGCGGCGATCCGCGCCGCCTCGCAATTGATGGGCGAAGGCGGCCGCATCGTCACCGTCGGCTCCATGCTCGCCGACCGCGCCTCGTTCCCGGGGCTTGCCGACTACGTCGCCACCAAGGCGGCCGTCGTCGGCTACACCAAGGGCGCGGCGCGCGACCTCGGCCCGCGCGGCATCACCGTGAACGTGGTGCAGCCCGGCTCGATCGACACCGACATGAACCCGAAGGACGGCGGCGAGTTCGCCGAGACGCAGCGCAAGCAGCACGCGCTGCAGCGCTTCGGCCGCCCCGAGGAAGTCGCCGCCGGCGTCGTTTTCCTCGCAAGCCCGGAAGCCTCCTTCGTCACCGGCACGGTGCTCAATGTCGACGGCGGGTTCGGCGCCTGATCCAGGCGCCACCCGCTCAACCCAAGGGATTACACAAGGGAATTACGCAGATGATCGAACTCAGACCTTTCGCAAAGCTCGGCGGCGCCGATCACGGCTGGCTCAAGGCCAAGCACCATTTCTCCTTCGCGAGTCACTACGACCCGAACAACATGGGTCACGGCGCCTTGCGGGTGTGGAACGACGACGAGATCGCGCCGAACACCGGCTTTCCCGCCCATCCTCACGCCAACATGGAAATCATCACCTATGTGCGCGAGGGCGCGATCACCCATCAGGACAGCCTCGGCAACGAGGGCCGCACCGAAGCGGGCGACGTGCAGGTGATGAGCGCCGGCAGCGGCGTCCGCCACTCCGAATACAATCTGGAGCCGACCAAGACCCGCATCTTCCAGATCTGGATCGAGCCTGTGGCGCGCGGGGGCCAGCCGACCTGGGGCTCGAAGCCGTTTCCGAAGGCGGACCGCTCCGGCAAGCTCGTCACCATCGCGAGCGGCGACGAGAACGACAAGGACGCCTTGCCGATCCGCGCCGATGCGCGGGTGCTGGCGACCACACTGAAGGCCGGCGAAACGGCTGAGTATTCAGCTCAGAAGTCGCGCCACCTTTATCTCGTGCCGGCGGCAGGCGCGGTCGAAATCAACGGCGTGCGCGTCAACGCCCGCGACGGCGCCGCGATCCGCGACGAGGACAGGCTGAAGATCACGGCACTCGAAGACTCCGAGCTCGTGCTCGTCGACGCGGCTTAAGCGCTATCCGTCATGGCCGGGCTTGTCCCGGCCATCCACGCCTCTCCACGAAAAACAAACACGTGGATGCCCGGGACATCTAGCGCGAAGACGCGCTTCGCGCTTCTGCCCGGGCATGACGTCCCCAACCACTACTGCATCAAATCTGCATTCAACGGAGACCACCATGACCAAAGTTCTCGTCCTCTATTATTCCGCCTATGGCCACATCGAAGCGATGGCCAACGCCATCGCCGACGGTGCGCGCGAGGCCGGCGCCACCGTCGACATCAAGCGCGTGCCCGAGCTGGTGCCGGCCGAAGTCGCCAAGGCGTCTTATTACAAGGTCGATCAGGCAGCGCCCGTCGCCAAGATCGAGGACCTCGCCAATTACGACGCAATCATCGTCGGCACCGGCACCCGTTTCGGCCGCATGGCTTCGCAGATGGCGAACTTTTTGGACCAGGCCGGCGGGCTCTGGGCCAAGGGCGCGCTGCACGGCAAGGTCGGCGGCGCCTTCACCGCGAGCGCGACCCAGCATGGCGGCCAGGAGACGACGCTGTTCTCGATCATCACCAATTTGCTGCATTTCGGCATGGTCGTGGTCGGTCTGAACTATGGCTTCGCCGGCCAGATGAAGCTCGACGAGGTCACCGGCGGCGCCCCCTACGGCGCCACCACGATCACCGGCGGTGACGGCAGCCGCCAGCCCAGCGCCAACGAGCTCGCCGGCGCACGCTACCAGGGCCGCCAGATCGCGGAGACCGCCAAGAAACTTCATGGCTGAGCTTCATGGCTGAGCGCAGTTAGGCTTTACGTACGAACGACTGCATGGCTGATGCGACGGGGGCGGCGTTCTCATTCGGGAACGCCGCCCCATTTACGTGGTCAGGATATTTGACCAAAGCGATACGAATGGCTTTCGAACTCTTGTTGATCGCGCAGATGATCCGCAGGCCCGCGCAAGCATTGGCGCGGCGCTGGTATTGCCGCAGCCTGTTCCGCGCCTCACGCGGCCGGCTGCATTGCGCCGAGTGCACGAAATCGTAAGGCGTGAGCGATCCGTCACGCCTGCGTGAGGTCGGCGTGGGGCTTGATTGAATCGGTCTGGACGGGTGCCCCAGCCGTCGAAAGCCACCAGCCCTCACCAGCAAACCAGCACGTCTCGTCCGGAGCACCCTCTCGGCGCAACGACTGCACGCTCTCCCATCCTTTCGCGAACGCCTCGGCCAATCGCCGGCCGACATCCGCGTCCTGCAGTCCCGCGCAGCCGATGAATTGGGCTCGACTGAGGAATTTCGCCGGCCAGACCGCGCCCTCGTCCGGGCGCGTGATCAT
The DNA here is from genome assembly GCF_029953005.1 of Bradyrhizobium sp. Mp27. Taxonomy (NCBI): domain Bacteria; kingdom Pseudomonadati; phylum Pseudomonadota; class Alphaproteobacteria; order Hyphomicrobiales; family Nitrobacteraceae; genus Bradyrhizobium; species Bradyrhizobium sp. Mp27. The sequence continues at coordinate 12,899 of NZ_JASAUS010000070.1, forward strand.
CAACATGCCACCGAGCATGCCCTCCGGCGCCAACGGAAACACCAGCCGGCCGCCGGGCCGCAGTGCATCGAGCCATTGCGTGGCCGGCTGCGCCGCGCCCGCACAGACATAGATCACATCCGCGCCCGGTAAATCGGACGCGATGCCCGAGCGATCTTCCAGCTCGACATGCGGGATGTCCTTCAGATTTTCGCGCGCCAGTGCCGCCAGGCGTTCGTCGATCTCATAGGCATGGACACGGCCCGAAGGTCCCGTGAGCTCGGCGAGAATGGCCGTGTAGTAGCCGCTGCCCGCACCGATCTGGATCACCGTCTCGCCTTCCCTCACGCCACAGCCGCTGAGCCAATAGGCGTGCGCGCCGGGCATCCCGATATTGAGCCCGCGCGCAGGGTCCAGCGCCAGAAGCGTGTTCTGATAGAGGAAGGCGGGATCATCGTCGGGCGTCACGACATAGGGATGGCCACCGACGGAGATCGACCATGGTCCGGGTCCGACGAAGGGTTCGCGCCTGACCGTGCGAAAGGCCTGTTCGATACGGGGATCCGTCGTCTTGGCTGCAGCGCAGATCAACTGCGCATAGAATGCGCGATATTTTGCCGAACGATCTTCCATGTCGCCTCCGGAAAGCGGAGACGACGATAGCACAACGCGCGCGATCATCGAAGCTCGGCGCAATCGAAGGCTTTGTGACAGCCCGGTGACGTGTCGATCGCGCGGGCCACGCCTCAACCGCGTTCGGTCTTCTTCCTGATGAGGTCTTTACCGATCGGTCGCGCCGGCTCGCTCCGCAGCACGAGCGAGGTCGTCACAGCGCCGAAGCCGGCGATACGATCCACGATCGTCTCCAGATCTTCCGGCGCCGGAACCAGCACCTTGAGCACGAAGCAGTCATCGCCGGTCACGCGATGGACTTCGACGATGTGCGGAATCTCGCTGAACCGTTTGAGGCAGGTCTTGATGTGCTCATGCGAGGTGCGCAGGCGGACCAGCGCCATCAGGCCGAGCCCTAGCGCGCGCGGATTGATGCGGGCGCCGTAGCCTTCGATAATCCCGGCTTCCTCGAGCCGCTTCACGCGCTCGGAGATGGCCGGCTGAGACAGCCCGACGGAACGGCCGAGCTCGGACAGCGGCACGCGCGCATTGGCCTGCAATGCCTCCAGGATCTTCAGATCCTTGGTGTCAATGCTTCCGAAGCGATCCAAGACAATTCTCCATTCCACCTTGAGATCATCGGCAGATGATCTCTTTCGCCGATGACTTGCCATGTGACGCAGCACCAAGACCGGCCACACTGCACGTGCATCTCAGATATCACGGGACGATCATGCACGACATCATCACCTTGCCCGGCCTCGGCGGCTCCGCAGAGACTCATTGGCAGACACTCTGGGAGCGCAACGATACACGTTTCACGCGGTTTCAGCCGGCGAGCTGGGACCGACCGGAGCTCGCCGATTGGGAGCAATCCCTGGAGCAGGCGGTCGGCCGCTGCGCGAAGCCACCGGTGCTGGTCGCACACAGCCTCGCTTGCCTGCTGGTGGCGCACTGGGCCACGCGCTTCCCATCCACGATCGCGGGTGCTTTTCTGGTCGCGGTGCCCGATCCCGATGGCGCCAATTTTCCCGCGGAGGCGGCTGCGTTCAAGCCGGTGCCGGACCGCACGTTGCGCTTCCCCTCGCTCATCATCGCCAGCACCGACGATCCCTATGGCAGGCTCGATAAGACGCAGCAGCGGGCGCGTGCCTGGAAGTCCAGTCTGATCGTGCTGGGCGCCCTTGGCCACATCAATGCGTCGAGCGGGCTCGGCGACTGGCCGCAGGGTCGCGCGCTGCTGGACGCCTTCAGTGCCGGCCTTTCGAGATGACGCGGGTACGGACGGCCTCCGTCACCGCATCTTGCGTATCGCCCGGCTGGCGAAGGCGGCGAGCCTGGGATAGCGACGCAGGTTCTGCGCGGCATGGTCGCGCCATGCATAGGGAGCGCCGCGCCAGGACAGCGCGATGCTGACATCGGTCAACGCGACCTTCTCGGCGCCGAAGCGGCGCTTGTAGTCCTGGTTGCCGATGCTGAGATCGAAACGGCGCACGCCCTCTGCATGCAGCGCCGCCATGGTCCGTTCGGTGACGAGCAGCCCCGGCGAGCAGCTCGACCATGAATCGCCGGCGTGGCTGATGCGCAGAAGGAAATAGCTCGCACCAAACCTGACGCCGAACGTGGTGGCGACGACGGCCTCGTCGCAGACCAGCGCCGAGATGACGGCATAGCCTTCCGCGATACCCTGGCGGGCGACCTCGCGATAGAATCGGGCATGAGCGTCGTCGTTGAGGACGAAGCGCGAGCCGAGCTTTCGCATGCGGGCCTGTTGCTGGACATCCATCACGTCCAGCAGCTCGCGCGCACGCGCGACATCCGTGGCGATCTCGAACCGCGCGCCGGCATGACGGCTGAAGACGCGCCAGCAGCGCGGCATCTGCATGCGCTTGATCGAGGCCCGATAGGCTTCATAGTCGTCGCCCGTCAGCACGAGGTTGCCGTTGAGCGAGCAGGATCCGATCCGTCCGAGCGACACCAGCGGGTTCGGCTTGCCACCGACATGGGCCGGCATCTTCTTCAGCCGCAGCAGATCGAAGCGGTCGGGCAAGGCGCGCACGGCGTCGACCAGCGCCTTGCCGATCGCATCCGTCGCTGCCGCGTCCAACGCGGCATCGAGCGCCAGGATCGGCGCGTTGTTGTCGGAGACGCCGAGATCGGCGAATTCGACGATGCGGATGCCGCGCCTGATGTGGCTGATCATCGGCACCACCGCGATGTCCTTGCCGGTCGCGGCATCGGAGATCAATGCGATCAGCGGTGCAAAGTCGTGAAACGCCTCGTACCATGCGCCAAGCCAGTAACCGTGCTGGAATGCGGTGCGATGCCCCGCGCTCAGGCGCGATGCGGCCTGCCGCCAGTCACGCACGAAATCGACAGCGATTCCCGACGTGCTGGACACAAAACCATTTGATTGCTCGACGCTGAGAAACGTCATCCGCGGGACATGCGATTACTGAATGTTTCCAGATAGATTATGTTTGTCGCAGGCCACAAGTGACGTAACGGCTTATCGTTAAGCCAACATCACTATCGCTCCGGCTGCGACAAGCTGTCAGCGCTCCGGTTCCGTCTGTTCGACGCATTGGAACCTGGCGAGGAAATGCAGGCCAGCCACTGCGAGCGCGAACATGAACCAGATCGGGTTCTGCCGTTCGAGCAGGAAGGTCTCGGTGGCGCCGTAATACAGGCCAAACAGCCATATGGTGAGGAACAGTTTTGCCAGCGCGCGGCTACGGTTGTGAGCCTGGGCCGACTGGAAATTGCCGAGCGGTGCGAACACGAAGACGAGGATCACCAGCACCAGCCCCGGCAAGCCGATAGTGACCGCGAGGTCGAGATAGCTGTTGTGGCTATGCGCCGCGGACGTCGCCCATTCGGATCCCTGAGCGGTCTGCCGCGCGGTCACGTCGTCCCAGAAGGCCGCATAGCCGTGACCGATGATCGGCTTCTCGGCGACGGCCGCGAGCGCAAACTCCCAGATGGCGGAACGGCCGGTGAAGGTGGGATCGAGCGGAAGCAGCCGCGTCAGCGCCCCGAGCGCCGGGCTCAAGACGCTGCCGACCGTCAGCAGGTTCATCACGATCAGCGGCACGAAGCAGATGAGCCGCTTCAGCCACAGGCCTGGCGTGACATAGACCAGCGAGGCGAGCGCGTAGATCGCAAGGCACAGCACCGTCGAGGTCTTGCCGCCGGTGAAGATCAGGAAGATGCCGGCCAGCGCGGCGATCGCGGGACCCATCACGAACGAGCCGACGCCGCAGAGGTAAATGCCGACATAGACCAGGATGGTCATCACGGGCGAAGCGATGTTCTTGTGGCCGAAGCTGCCGCGCCAGTCGCCGGCAAGCTGCGGCTCGGTGAGATCGAGCGCGGTGTGCATCGAATATTGCGGCGCGAGGAAGACGCCGAGATAGCACAGCACCAGCAGCGCGAGCGCGGCGCCGCCAAGGCACAGGTTGAAAGTCCGCTGTGTCGGCGGCAGCAATGGCAACAGCATGGCGAGCGACGTCACGCTGACCGCCAGCACGAAGCGCTGGATCGAAACGCCGCGGCTCTCGGAGAAGACGATGTTGATCAACAGCCAGCCGACCAGGCAAAGATGCAGCGGCGTCACCAGGCTCTTCAGCGCGGGCGCATCGGTGGCGGCGACGAACAGCATCGCGACCGCCGCCAGCAGACCCCAGGAGATATAGGTGAGCGCCATGCGCCCGCCGACGACCGTGGTCACATCCTCGTTGCGAAGGTCAGGAAACGGATCGAGCGTGATCAGCACCAGCAGCAGCGCCGCAACCGCGACGAGGCAGCGCGCCGCCTGCGCGGCATTCAGCCCCGCGAGCCCATCGTGCAGCATGTGGCCCAGCGTTCGGGTCTCGACGTCGGTCATGTCAGCGGCGCTACGATCCATGCTTCGATCCATGGCTCAAGGCAGGTGGTGAAGCCGGGAAAGCTTTGGGTCTACCCCATCCTTGTTAAGCATCCGTCAACCAATGGGACCGAGGCCCGCGTCGCCGCCTGCGGGCGTACGATGCTGCGCGCGATTTCGTAATATTGCAGTGCGCGCTGCTCCAGCGTGAGATTGTCGAGCACGAAGCCGCGCGGATCGAACGCATCAGCGGTGCACCCGGCCCAGAAACTGTCCCAGCCCACCTCGAACCCCGCGATGTCGATGAACTTGGCACCGCAGCGGTCGTCCCAATACGGCACCGACGACACCGGTGCGAACTGGACGCGATGCGGATAATAATCCGGGTCGCGCCACGGGCCGCCGGGATCCCAGGCGAACACCGGCACGCCGCAGGACAGAGCCTGCTGATAGGCGATGCCCTGGCTCTCGTTCTGGCACAGGAAGATCATCGCGCGCGAGCGCGCCAGCGCGGCCTGATAGTCTTCTTCCTTGTAGCTGCCGTAGCGCAATTCCGTGAACGAGCGGCCCTCCTTCAGAAGCCGGGCGCGGACGGGCTCGATCAGCTCCGGCGCATAGCGCTCGCGGTCCCAATGGACCTTGTCGTAGATCAGGACGTCGACGGTCCTTTGCGACGGCGCCGATGGCGCCCACAGATCCGTATCGATACCGATCGGCCAGGCCTCCGTGTCGGGCCAGTACGGCCGGTACATGTCGACGTACCAAGGGCCGGGCACCACGACCTTCTTCACCGGCAGGCGCTTGAACAGATCGGGGTCGTCGAGCGGATGATTGTGGGCGGCTACTCCAAGCAGGATCGGATTCTTCCACGCGAACTTGTCGAGCAGGAAGGTGCGGCCGATGATGCAGGCGAGTTCGTTGGGATGCTGCGCGATGTAGCCGTAGTCGTTGACGCGGTAGCGGATGCCGAGCCGGTCGAGCCCTGCGCAGAGATTGAGGAACACGCGAAGCTGCCCGCTCATGCGCGGCTCGCCGAGCAGCATCCGGCGGGCCATGCGCCGCAGATGCCGGTCGCCGGGAAACCAGCGATCGTCCTTGTCCTCGTAGAAGAGGTTGAGGACGATGGCATCGGGGTCGTGTTCGAACGTCTTTGCGGGCACTAGATCCATCCGCGGCAAACAGGTCGGCATTCTCGCATGGGACCGGCTGTCGCACTCTTCCAAATTTGCGACAGGCTTAATGCCCGCGGCTTAACGCTAATTGACGAAACCAACGGCACGCAGGCCTTCGCGACAACGATTTGGCCGTAATGCGAGTATCATTCGCGCCGGGCCAATGTTGCGATTGATCGCAATGCCAGTCGGCAGATGCGCCCTGGTTAACAGATCCTTAAAGGCGAGCCGTGGCTCTGATCACCGCCGAAGATGTTCTCGATTTACCGGCTACCTCGCGCGTCGTTCCGGCGCCGCGTCTCCCGCTGCCGGCCGGCTCAACCACATCGGTGTCCGTCGTCATTCCCGCCAAGAACGTTGCGGCCTATATCGGCGAAACCCTCGCCAGCGCACTGGCGCAAGGCGAGATCACCGAAGTGATCGTCGTCGACGACGGCTCGAGCGACACCACCACGGCCATCGTCCGCGCCATTCGTGACCCGCGGCTGCGCCTGATGACCAACGACTCCGCCGGCGTATCCGCCGCGCGCAATCTCGGCGCACGATATGCGAGCGGCGAATGGCTGCTCTTCCTCGATGCCGACGACCGCCTGCGCCCTGGCGCGGTGGCGGCACTGCTGGCGGCGGCGCGCGGTGCTCCGCGCGCGGTTCTCGTCTACGGCGACTACAACACGATCGACAGCGAGGGACGGCAGATTGGCCGGCGGGGCCTGCTGAAGGGACGCCGCAAGCCGTCCGGCGACGTACTGGCGCGGCTCGCGGCCGGCAATTTCATCGTCAATGGCGGCATCGCGCTCGCACGTGCGGAGGCCTTCCGCGCCATCGGCGGCTTCGACACTTCCCTCAGATATTGCGAGGACTGGCATTGCTGGTGCCGCCTCGCCGCTATCGGCGAGTTCGAGTTCGCGCCCAAGCTTCTGCTGGACTATCGCCTGCACACGGCCAACACCATGAATGCGGCGGTGCGGACGCCGAAGGACTTCTTCCCTGCGATCGCGCGGGTGTTCGACGATGGGCTGATCCTGGCGAGACTGCCCGAGGGCACGGCGGCCGGGCTGCGCCAGGCCGCCGAGGTACATCTCGTCACCTATTCGGCGATGCAGGCCGTCCGCTTCGGCAGATATCGCGACGCCTTGGCTTATCTCGGGATGGTCGGCCGGCGCTCGCTCAAATCGCTGCCCCGCGCCGCGGTCAGGGTCGCCCTCGCCCGTTTGGGCATCTGACCCGCGTCAAGATACGATTTTCGAGGCTTCATAAGGCTTCGGTGCGAAGCCGAACGCCGCGAGCATGGAGCCAAGCGCGACCAGCGCGGGATGCATGGCGACGACGGCCTTCGATGTCGCGAGCAAACGGGCGGAACGCACCAGCGACAGCGGCAGCCGTCCGAGCATCTGCGCGAACACTCGCGCCCGCGCGGGCGCGCTTGGTGCGGCCTTGTACTGCACGCGATAATTGATAGCGCCAATACGCAGGCTGCGCTTGGCGATCCAGCCTAGGCTGGTGCGGCTTTGCGGCACGGTCTCGGTGATGACCGCCTCTGCCGTCCAGTGGAAGATCATGCCGGCGTCGCGGCACCGCACGAAGAAATCGCAGTCGCCGCCGCCGAGGAAATTGAAGCGCAGGTCGAAGGCGGGACGATCGAACCGCTCGAACGCCGCACGCGTGATCAGGCAGTTGCCACAGCCATAGATCAGTGGCACCGCGCCGCTGTAATGATAGGCAGGGCAGAAGGCGGGATGACGTGCCAGCCAGGGCTTGCTGTCGTCGTCGAAGACCGGCAGCACCGGCCCGCCGACCACGTCGGCGCCGGTCGCCTCCGCGGTGCGAACCATCAGCTCGAGCCAGTCGGGCGAGGCGATCTCGTCGTCGTCGATCATCAGGAAGCGGGTCGCGGCCGGAAACAGCGCCTGCGCCGTCTCGAAGGCGGCGTTGATCGCCTGGCAATTGCCCTGCCGCTTTTCGACCAGGCAAACGCCCTGGAGCCGGCCGTCGGCCAGATACTCCGCGGCAACCGGCGTGCTTTCGCGCCCCACCGCGTCGTTCTCGACCATGACCACCGCGAAGGAGCGCGGCGTGCGCTGGTTCACGAGCGAGTCCAGCGTCAGCCGCAGATGGTGCGGGCGGCGGAAGCAGGGAATGCAGACGACGATGCCGACCGACAGGTCGATGACGCGCGAGCTCGCCGCGATCTCGCGGTTGGGATCGCGCACGGCATCCGAGATCCGGCTGGCGGAAAGGTCTGTCGGGATCAGCGTCATGGCATCCTAGATGTCCGATATGTATTGAAAAAGCCCTGCGTCAATCGTGCAGGAATCGGCGCTGTCCTGCGACGGCACATCGCCGCGGGGCAGATCAGTCCCAAAATGAACGGCGGGCCCGAGGCTCGCGACGGCGCAACACCGCCGATCTCCCGCCCTCCATACGCTTAACTGCTTTTGCGCGTTTCTCCCGCAAGTCCCTGCATACGTGATAGTGCAAGTCGCAGTCCATCACGCGGACAACAGCGCAACATGGACAATGCCGTAGTTAACACCTGCCAGCATTAACCCGCCCGTAAGCACCGCGACCGGTGAAGCAGCGCGGCACCAGATTTGCTCTTCGGTCATGCGAGATTTTTCCTGTAAATTTGAGTCGAACAAGCGCGGTCAGAAAAAATGAACAAGCCAGCCTCGATCGATTTCGCGACAGCCACCGCGATCCAAATCCCAGCGGCCGGTGCACGCACCCAGGCGCTGCACGATCTGGTCCCCGGCGAAGCCCGCGACAGCCTGCTCGCCGTCCACGATTTGTTGCGCCGCGAACTGCCGCAGGGCCAGCTCGCCACCTATGAGGCCGGCGGCGGCTCGTGCAGTGTTCTGCCACCGGAGTTGCTCAACCGCAGCAAGGTCACCGTCGTCGACATCGACGAGGACCAGGTCCGCAACAACACTTACGCCGACGAGGCGATCCTCGGCGACGTGCAGACTTACAGCTTTGGACGCGAAACCTTCGATCTGGTGATCTGTTACAACGTGATCGAGCATCTGCCCCATGTCGATGCCGCGCTACTGAATTTCCGCAACGCGCTCAAGCCCGGCGGAATGATCCTGATCGGCGCACCCAATCCGCGCTCGCTGTCGGGCGTCGTCACCAAATACTCGCCGCACTGGTTTCACGTCTGGTTCTACCGGAATATCCGCGGCATCAAGGATGCCGGCCTGCCCGGTGAGCCGCCGTTTCCGACCTTCTTCCATCCGCTGGTGACGCTGCCGCGGCTCGAAGCATTCGCCGCGTCCAACGGCCTCGAGATGATCTACCGCCGCGAGGTCGAGAGTCCGCGCTATCCCGAGATGCGCCGGCGCAAGCCGCTGTTCGCCGCTCTGGTCGATGCCGCCGCCGCCGTGATGAACGCCGTGCTGCCGGGCGGGATCGACGTTCGCCGCGGTGATTACCACGTCATTCTGCGGAAGAGCTGACGATCATGACACGCGCGCGGTCCATCGCAGGACGAGTGAAGCCTTGCGGCCTCGCTGCGCGCGGTAACGAACCGTTAATCCTTTGGGGACCTCAACGTCACCGCGACGCGTCGAAGAGTGGCATGCGCTTAAACGCTTTGTTTGCCATTTCGGTGAATAGTCCCTCAATGAGTATGGTTAATTTTCCCTGTTGCGTTGATTGGGCACCTATATCCCGGGTGCGTGGCGTAAAGCGAAGAGTAACCCCTCAGCCCGCGGTCGTTGGAATGAAAGCTGGGGACTATGCTTGACTACAACCAGCCGATAGATCGGGCCGGACCGGAGGCACCGCAGCAGAGGCCTCAGACCGGTTTCAACGTGCTGGAGCTCGTCAATCTGCTCTGGCGGCGGAAGATCGCGATTGCCGCTGCCGCGCTCCTCGGTGCGACGCTTGCCGTCACCGCGGGCAAGAGCGTGACACCCCGCTACACCGCCACCGCCCAGCTCTATGTCGACCCGCGCGAGCTACAGCTCGTCGATCGCGAGCTCACGCCGCGCGCGCAGGACGTCTCCGGCATGGCCATGGTGGTGGAGAGCCAGGCGCGCCTGATTACCTCGAACAGCGTGCTGCTCCAGGTGATCCAGCAGGCCAATCTGGACAAGGATCCCGAATTCGGCGGCGGCGGTGACGCCAGGAGCCTGATGTCGTCGCTGCTCGGCCTGATCGGCCTTCAGCCCCGCGCGCCCTCCGCCGCGGAGACGAAGGAAGTTCAGCTCGCAGCGCTCGATGCGCTGAACAGGCACATCACGGTCCGCAAGACCGAGAAGAGCTTCATCGTCGACATCGAGGTCTGGTCGACCGATCCGGCGAAGGCGGCGATGCTCGCCAACACGCTGACCAGCGCCTACCTCGCCGAATCCCGCAACTCGCAGGCCTCGGCTGCGCGACGCGCCACCAACGATCTCTCCGGCCGCCTCAAGGAGCTGCGCGAGCGGCTGCGCAGCGCCGAGACCGCGCTCGCCACCTACAAGGCCCAGAACAATTTCGTCGGCACCCAGGACGCGCTGATCAGCGACCAGCAGCTCTCCGCCAGCAACCAGCGGCTTTCCGCGGCCCGCGCGGCGACGATGGACGCACAGGCGCGGCTCGACCAGATCGAGGCGAGCCGGCGCACCGCTGCCGATGCCGGCGCGAATTCCGAAGCGCTGCAATCGCCGACCATCGCAAACCTGCGCGCCCAATATGCCGACGCCCGCAAGAAATATGCTGAGCAGGCCGGCGAGCTCGGCCCGCGGCATCCGGCGCTGCGCCAGACCGAGAAGCAGGTCGAGGATCTCAAGCGCACCATCAACGAAGAGATCGATCGCTTCGCGCAGTCCGCCAAGAACGATCTGACGCGCGCCCGCGACTTTGAAGCCTCGCTCAACCGGGCGCTCGAAGCGCAAAAGCGGCAGAGCGTCCAGCTCAGCCAGGCCGCCGTGCGCCTGCGCGAGCTCGAACGCGAGGCCGATGCCAGCCGCGACGTCTATCAATCCTTCCTCAAGCGCTCGCGCGAGACCGAGGAGCAGGAGACCCTGAACACCTCGGCGGCCCGCGTCATCGGCGAAGCCACCGTGCCGCAGCGGCGCTCGTTCCCACCGGCGATGAGCATGTTCGCCATGATCGGCTTCATCTTCGGCGCGCTCGCTGCCGCAAGCTGGTTCGTCGCGGCCGAGCTGCTGTCCGCCGGTGCGACCGCGCCGGCAGCGCCCACACCGGCCCGTCGTGAGCGCACGCCGGCACCGCGGGCTCCGCGAGCGCCGGAGGTTTCGCGGACACCGGAGGTAGCCCAGCCGCAGCCGGCTCCGCGAGCTCCGGAGATTGCGCAATCTCTACCGGAGCTGGCTGCGCCATCGCTGCAGCCTGAGATGGACGAAAACACGCTGATCGGAAAGCCGCTGATCGCGCGCCTCCAGGAGGCCGACGTCATTCACACGCTCGGTGCCATCCTCGCCACCGGCGGCGGCGTCGATCTGACCCGGCTGGGCTGGCCGACGCTCCGCCCCGGCTTTCCGCTGACGACGCTGCTCAACGCCTGGCGCGACATGCGCACTGCTGTGGCCCGGCGTGCCGGCGGCAAGACCATGCCGGTCATCGCGCTCGTCGGCGCGGGCGAGACCACCGGGCGCAGCGTGACCGCGCTGAATTTCGCGCTCGCGGCCGCGCGCGACGGCGCCCGCGTGCTGATGATCGATGCCGACCATCAGGCACACTCGCTCTCCAACAAGGTGAGCCGCCCCGGCAAGAGCGAGCCGAGCCGGCTCGGCTGGCTCTCGATCGGCAGCAAGACCTCGCGCGAGATCAAGACGGTCAACGGCATCTCGGTGCTGCCGGCCGCCGACGGCGATGCCGGCAAGGCGACTGAAGCCATGCGCAAGGCCATCGAGCAGGCGCGCGCCGCCGGCGGCTACGATCTCGTCATCCTTGACGGCCCCGTGACGCCGCTTGGTGCAGCCAGCCGCAAGCTGCTCGACGACACCGACGCGCTGGTGGCGGTGCTGCCGACCAGCCTCGACATCAACGACGGCCTGGAAGAAATCCTGAACACGCTCGGCCGCGCCGAGCGCAAGCTCGTCGGCGTCGTGCTCGACGAGCTCACCCCCGCAACTCAAGCGCGCCAGCGAGGCAGACAATATGCTTGAGCGCCGCGTCAATCTGGACGGCCGGGCCGCAACCGCCGACGTGCCACGGATCACTATCGGCGGCCTTCGCATGGCCGCGCTCGACCTGGAAGCAACTGCCGATTTCATGATCGAGGCGACCGATCCTGACAATCGCATCGGCCGTCCGCTGCACCTGACCTCGGCCAATGGCGAGGTGCTGGCGCGCTGCTCGACCGAACCGGAGACCGAACGCCTGTTCCGCGGCGCCGACCTCATCAACGCCGATGGCCAGCCCCTGGTCGCAGCGTCAAAGCTGCAATCCTGGTTTCCGCTGCCGGAGCGCGTCGCCACCACCGATTTGTTCCACGTGGTCGCGCGCAAGGCCGAAGCCGTCGGCCGCACCTTCTACATGTTCGGTGCCAGCGAGGAAGAGAACGCCGCGGCGGTCGCGAATGTCCTGCAGCAGTATCCAAACCTCAAGATCGTCGGGTACAGCCACGGCTATCTGCGCGGCGACGCCCTGCGCGCGAAAGTCGAGGAGATCAACGCGCTCGCGCCGGATTACCTCTGGGTCGCGCTTGGCGTGCCCAACGAGCAGGCATTCGTCGAGCAATACACGCCGCTGCTGACCAATGTTGGCGTTATCAAGACATCCGGCGGATTGTTCAACTTTTTATCGGGCAGCCGGTCCCGCGCGCCGCAATGGATGCAGAAGATCGGACTCGAATGGGCCTGGCGCACATGGCTCGAGCCGCGCCGCCTGCTCTGGCGCTATTTGACCACCAACCCTCGCGCGCTCTATCTTCTCTTCAGCCGCAAACGGCCTTCCAATCGTTGAGAGAAGAGTAGAAGACGACATGACCGACCGACCGACCGTCCTCGTCACCGGGGGCGCGGGCTATATTGGCTCGCATGCCTGCCGCGCACTGTCTGCCGCCGGCTATCAGCCCGTCGTTTATGACAATCTCTCGACAGGTCATCGCAGCTTCGTCGCCGGCCCGCTGGTGACAGGCGACCTGCTCGACGGCGCCGCGCTGGCGCGCGCCTTCGCCGACCACAAGGTCACGGCGGTGATGCATTTCGCGGCGGCAAGCCTCGTCGGCGAGTCCATGACCGACCCGCAGAAATACTACATCAACAACGTCCAGGGCACGCTGTCGCTGCTGCAGGCGATGCGCAACGCAGGCTGCCAGCGCATCGTGTTCTCCTCGACAGGCGCCGTCTACGGCAACGCCGATTCCAAGGAGCTGCCGGAGGACTTCCCCTGCGCACCGATCAATCCCTACGGCGCGTCGAAATGGATGATCGAGCGCATGCTCGCCGATTATCGCGCTGCCTATGGCTTCGGCGCGTTCTGCCTGCGCTATTTCAACGCCAGCGGCGCCGACCCGGCCGGCGGCATCGGCGAATTGCGTGACAACGAAACCCATCTCATTCCGCGCGCCATGATGGCGCTCCAGGGCCATGTCGACTTCGCCGTGTTCGGCGACGATTACGACACGCCCGACGGCACCGCGATCCGCGACTACATCCACGTCACCGACCTCGCTGCGGCGCATGTCGCTGCACTGAAGCTCCTGGAAACGGGACATGCCGGCGGCAGCTTCAATCTGGGCACCGGCTCCGGCTTTTCGGTCCGCGAGATCCTGAACGCCATCAGGCAGGAGACCGGGCGCGAGGTGCCGCGCACCATGAAGCCGCGTCGCGCCGGCGATCCCACTTATCTGGTCGCCGATGCCTCTGCCGCGCGAAAAGTGCTGAACTTCGTGCCGCGCCATTCCGACCTGCCGACGGTGATCCGGACTGCCTGGGCCTGGCACCAGACAGCGCACCCGCTCAGGACGCGCTAGACACCCGTATTACGGCTTGCCGGTCGGGCCCCCGAGCGGCTAAAGAGATGATCACAGCCGGCGGCGGCGCATGTCCCGACCGCCGCATGTTGCTCTTATGGCCGCCAATGGAAGCGGCATGTGAGGCTCCGCCAATAGCGCGAGCCTGTTCTTCACAGCGAAGGCCACGATCGAGTCCGGGCATCGGCCTGCTTTCAGGCGCGACCCAGGGAGCACGGAGCGAATGCATCAGGCCGCAAGCCTGCAATTCGAGCGCGTGATGGACGAGCTCGTCCTATGGCACGCCGTGCCGGAGGACGAACGCTCGCCGGCACCGGCCTGGTGGTGGGGACCGGCGATGGCGGTGGTCGACGCGCACGAGCCGATGCGACAGGTGTGGTGTTGTGAGCTGGGCCTCGGCGACGGCTCAAGCTTTGCCGAAGGGGCGCATGCCCTCCTTGAGCTGTTCGCCGACCAAACCTCGCAGCCCTGGCCGGATGATTTTCCGCGCAAAGCGGACATCAAGCAAGACAACGTCCGCGAGCTGCACCCGCAGCCGTCAGATGACAGCGCGTTTCAGCCGTAACGCCGCGGCCTCGGTCGCAGCGAGGTCCTGCTCCGGCTGGAGCGGCGGTGCGACAGGCAGCTCCATCGGCCGCAGCAGCTCGGCCATCTGCCGTGCCGGCACCGGCTTGGAGATGAGGAAGCCCTGCATCTCGTCGCAGCCATGGGCGCGCAGGAACGCCTCCTGCTCGGCGTTCTCAACACCTTCGGCGACCACGGTCATGCCGAGCGCCTTGCCCATGCTGATGATCGCCTGCGCGATCGCCTGGTCCTCCGAATCCTGCGGCAGGTCGCGCACGAAGGAGCGGTCGATCTTGATGGTGTCGATCGGAAAATGCTTCATCAGCGACATCGACGAATAGCCGGTGCCGAAATCGTCGATGGCGAGGCGGATGCCGCGGCTCTGGATGGCGTCGAGCACCTTCAGCGCGCGACCGACATTGCGCATCATCATGCTCTCGGTGACCTCGAGCTGGAGCAGCACCGGCGACATGCCGGAGGCCGCCAGCGCCTCGTCGACGTCCTGCAACAGATGTTCGTCGACAAACTGCCGCGGCGACAGGTTGACCGCCATCGACACCGGCAACAGGCCACGACGCTGCCAGGCCATGGCCTGCGCGCAGGCCTCTTTCACCACCCAGCGGCCGATCGGCACGATCAGCCCGGTCTCTTCCGCAAGCGGAATGAATTGGGCCGGCGAGATGCTGCCGAGATCCGGGTGCGTCCAGCGCAGCAGCGCTTCCACGCCGGTGATCTGGCCGGTCTCCATGTCCACCTTGGGCTGGTAGTTCAGCGAGAACTGCTCGCGCTCCAGCGCCCGGCGCAGCGCGCTCTCGAGCGACAGCCGCTCGATCGACTGCGTCTTCACCTCCTTGGAGAAGAAGCGATAGCCGTTCTTGCCGTCTTCCTTGGCGAGATACATCGCCATGTCGGCGTTCTTGGTCAGCGTCTGAACGTCGGAGCCGTTGGCCGGATACATCGCGATGCCGATCGAGGCCGTGGTGTGGCACTCGTGGCCGGCCAGCTCCATGGGCTCGGCGAGCGCCACGAGCAGCCCAGTCGTGATGCGCTGGACATCGTCGATCTCACCGCACTGGTCGAGGATCACCACGAACTCGTCGCCGCCGAGGCGTGCGACAACGTCGGTTTCCCGCAGCGCACCGCGCAGCCGGCTCCCAACTTCGAGCAGGAGCAGATCGCCAGCCTCATGGCCGAGCGAATCGTTGATGACCTTGAAGCGGTCGAGATCGATGAACAACACCGCGAAACGGTGATCGTGGCGCTGAGCTTCGTCGATCGCCTCCCGCAACAGCCCGTTGAAGGTCTCGCGGTTCGGCAGGTCGGTCAGGCTGTCATGCGAGGCGAGGTATTCGATCCGCTCGTCGGCCTCGTTCTTCTCGTCGGCGCGATCGAAATTCTCCATCGCGAAGGAGACGTTGTCGGCGAGGCGCTGCAACAGCTCGACGAACTCGGCCGTGAAGGTCTCCTGCTCGGTCGACATGTAGATCATGACGCCGACGGGCTGGTCGTGCGTGATCAGCGGGAACGCCGCGCCGGAGCGCGCGCCGTCGCCTTGCAGGACGGCATGGAAGGCGCTCACACGGCTGTCATTGACATAGTCGTTGCTGACACAGGGCTGCCGGGTGCGGAACGCGGTGCCGCTCATGCCGCGCCCCTCGGGCCGGTCGGCGTCGATGGAAAGACGAACGTTCCTCGTGGTCTCGGCGGACGGCCCTGCGGCCGCGACGATCGCGAGCTGGTCGCTGTCAGCCTTGGCGAGCGCAATGGTCGTCGAGGTAAACTTGCCGCCGGTGGACGCGGCCTGACACACCAGCTCGAACAGCTCGGTGCGCGACTTGGCCCGCACGATCGCCTCATTGGTGGCGCTCAGCGCGGCGAACATGCGCGTCAGGCGCTCCTTCTGCGCCTCGGCCCGTGACCGCTCCTCGGCCCGGGCGAAATTGTCGAGCGCAAAAGAGACGTTCTCCGCGAGGCGCCCCAGCAACTGGATGAGGTCAGGCGTGAAGGTGCCTTCGTCCGGCGAAAGGAACAGAAGGACGCCGACGGCATCGATGCCGTTCTTCAGCAACGGGAAGCAGCCGCCGGATTTCGTCCCTTGATCCCGCGCGATTCGACGCCAATGCGTTGCACGAACGTCCGTGAGGAGCTCGTTCGCGACGCAAGGGGCCTTGGTGCGAAATGCGGTGCCGGCGAGCCCCCGTCCTTCGGGCTCATCGGCGGACGTCGCGAAACGCCAGTTCTCGACGTGACTGCGGCACTCGCCCTTGGTGACGGCGATATCGAGATAGCGCGCCGTCGGATCGACCAAGGCGATGGTGGCAGATGAGAACGTTCCGCCGAGCACGGCGGCCTCGCACACGGCTTCGAACAACTCGGCGCGGGATTTCACGCGCATGATCGCTTCGTTGGTCGCGCTCAGCGCCTCCAACATGCCCCGAAGACGGTTGCGCTGCATCTCGGCCTTCGCCTTCTCGTCGGCGCGGTCGAAGTTCTCGAGCGCGAAGGCGACATTGGCCTGGAGCCGTTGCAGCAGCTCGACGAATTCGGGCGAGAACGTGCCGCGTTCCGGCGAGTTGAAGAGGAAGACGCCTTCGACCCTGTCACCATTGAACAGCGGTAGCGCCGCGGAGGATCCGATCCCGTTGCGGCGGGCGTTGGCCGCCCAAGGCGCGATCCGGTCGTCGGACTGCACATCATTGCTGATGCAAGGCCGGCGCGCGCGGAAAGCGGTTCCCGTCAGCCCTCGGCCTTCAGGCACCTGGTCGGACGTGGAGAATTTGAAATTTCGGACCATATCCGCGTTCGGCCCGTAGCAGGCAACGACGCGAAGCAGCTCGGCATCGTGATCGACGAGCGCGATGTTGGCCGAGGTAAACTTGGCGCCTTTCGCCGTCGCTTCGCAAACGAGGTCGAAGAGCTCGGCCCGCGAGCGTGCGCGCAGGACGCCTCATTGGTCGCGCTCAGCGCCGCGTACATGCGCGCCAGGCGGTCTTCCTCCTCGGCGATCCGCGCCTTCTCGGCCTCACGGTCGAAATTGTCGATCGCGAAGCAGACGTTCTCGGCGATGCGCAGCATGAGTGCGACGACCCCCTCGTCCTTCGCCCAGGACTTGCTGAGGAAGGACAGGATAACGCCGATGCTCTCGCCGTTCCGGATCAGGGGGGCCGCGATGCAGGCGGCAACACCCGTGTTGAGATTGCCCTGCTCCCACGGCGTTCCCCTGGTGCGACGCGCGAGATCGCGTTCGACATGGGGCTTCTGGGTTCGAAACACCTCGCCGGAAATGCCGCGACCATAGGGATTCTCGGGGTCGACGGAGTAGTGGGTCCGGGCCACGATCTCGAGATTCTCGCCGGTGCCGGCGACAGGCTTCAACCAATGGGAGTCCTGCTCCTTCAGGAGAACGAAGGTCGCCAGCGACTTGCCGCCGTGCACCGAGGCGTCGCACACGAGCTGATACAATTCCCGCTCGGTCTTCGCACGCAGGATGGCTTCGTTGGTCGCGCTGAGCGCGCCGAACATGCGGTTGAGCCGCCGCGTCGCGAGCTCGCTGGTCTGCCGCGCGGTCTCGCGCGCGAAATTTTCCAGTGCATAAGAGATGTTTGCCGACATCCGCTCGAACAGCGATACCATCTGCTCGTTCAGCGAGCCGGCTTCCCTGCGGGTCACATACAGCACGCCGACGCTCTTGCCGTTGCAGAGCAGCGGCAGCGCAGCCGCCGCGCCGATGTGGGCCTTGGCTGCGCCCTCGCGCCACGCCAGCGAGCGAGGATCATTCAGGTAGTCGTTGCTGATGCTCAGCTTCTGATTGCGAAAGGCTTCGCCGCCGACACCCGCTCCCTCGGGTGTGCCGGAGTCGGTCGTGATCTCGAGCGAACGCAGCCGCGCGACGTCATCGCCGCAACCGGCCGCAAAGCACAGCCGCCGGCCATCCGGCTCCACCAGAAACACGGCAACGGCCAAAAAGTCTCCGCTCGAAAACCCGGCGTCGCAGACCTTCTGGTACAGCTCGTCCGGTGATTTCGCGTAGAGGATCGCTTCGTGATGGCACTCAACGCTGCAAAGGTGCGCGCGAGGGTCGTCTGCACGGTCTCAGCTCCCGGGCATTTCTGCCTAATTCTCCCGGGTACTTTATGAACGGCGACGGCCTAAGTGGTCGTTATTGCGCGCTGCAAACCCGCGATCAAAGTGAACGAGCTGCGAACAGCCGGCGCCAAACTGTCGTGAATGCCGCCGCACGGGAGGATTCTCCGGCCAAAGGCGCGCTCTCGTTACGAATTTGCAGCCCTGTATTGGTTTACGGGAGATTGATATCGCTCCCACGCTTTGAGACGATGGCTCCCAACAAGCAGCCCGTTAAGGGCACAATGCCGAGGGAACGCCATGCCCATCGTCAAGACCGACCGCCTCACGCTCATCAGCGCCGCGCTGCTCCGGGCCGCCGGAGCTTCCGACGAAGAGGCCGATGCGGTGGCCACGGGCTGCGTCAACGCCAACCTCGCCGGTCACGACTCCCACGGCGTGATCGCGGTTCCGACCTACATCGACCGCATCAAGGCCGGCCACATCGTGCCCGGCGCCAAATGGACCATCGTCCAGGAATCGCCGACCACGACCGTGATCGACGGCCAGTGGGGGTTCGGCTTCCACGTCAACGCCAAGGCGATGGCGCTGACGATCGAGAAGGCGAAGACGGCGAACGTCGCCGCCTGCACCGTGTTCCGGCAAAGCCATGTCGGCCGCCTCGCCGCCTATCCGTTGATGGCGATGCGCGAAGGCATGATCGGGATTGCGACGGCGGATTCCGGCCGCTCGCCGAAGCACGTGGCGCCGTTCGGCGGCAAGGAAGCGCGGCTCGGCACCAACCCGATCTCGATCGCGGTGCCGTCCGATCTCGACGCGCCGTTCTATCTGGACATGGCAACCTCGGCGGTTGCGGCCGGCAAGATCCAACTCGCGGTCGCCCGCGGCGAGGAGATTCCGACGGGCTGGATCATCGATGCCGAGGGACGGCACACCACCGACCCCACGCAATATCGCAAGGGCGGCGCGCTGCTGCCGCTCGGCGGCACCGAAGGCTACAAGGGCAGCGGTCTCGCCGCCATGGTCGAGGTGCTGTGCGGCCTGCTCACCGGTTTGGGATTCGGCGTCGAGCCGACCGGGCGTCATAATGACGGTTGCTTCATGGCGGTGTTCAACGTCGCCGCTTTCCGCCCGCTGAAGGAATTCAAGCGCGAGGTCGCCGAATTCGCGCGCTATCTGAAATCAACGCCGCCCTCCGAAGGCAGCAAGGGCGTGTACTATCCCGGCGAGATCGAGGGCGTGCGCGAGCAGCAACGCCTGCGCGATGGCATCGAGATAGAGGATGCGACCTGGGAGAAGCTGCGCGCGCTGGCGCGCGACTACCGGCTCGACACGGTCCTCGGTCTGGCCTGACGGCATCAGGAGAACAGCATGACGCGGCAGATGGTACTGGTCGGCTTCCTCCAGGCGCAGAACTGCACGAATTTGCCGAGCTCGTGGCGGCATCCAGACTCGCGCGACGATTCGATGTCGGCGGACTATTATCAGGAGATCGCCAAGATCCTCGAAGCCGGCAAGTTCCACATGGCGTTCTTCGACGATCGGCTGGCGATGCCGGACCGCTACGGCAACGATCATGCCCACACCGTCGAATACGGCATCCGTTGCGTGAAGATGGATCCGCTGATCGTGCTGACCACGATGGGCATGGTCACCGACAAGCTCGGCCTCGGCGCCACTTGCTCGACGACCTATTACGAACCGTTCGACGTTGCGCGCCGCTTCGCGACCCTCGATTTGATGTCCGGCGGGCGCGCGGGCTGGAACGTCGTGACCTCGCTCAATGACGGCGAGGCCCTCAACATGGGCCGCGACTCCCATCCCGAACATGATTCGCGCTACGACCGCGCCGACGAATTCATGGAAGTCGTGCTCGGGCATTGGGACACCTGGGAAGACGGCGCGCTCATCATGGACAAGAAGAGCGGCCGTTTTGCCGATCCGGCCAAGGTGAAGCGGCTCGATCACAAGGGGGCGGCCTTCAAGTCCCGCGGACCCTTCACGGTACCGCGCTCGGACCAGGGCCATCCCGTCATCATCCAGGCCGGCGCATCCGGCCGCGGCCAGCGCTTTGCCGGCCACTGGGGCGAGGTGATCTTCACGGCCGCGCGCAATCTCGCTGGTGCCAAGGAAGGTTATGCCGCCGTTCGAAACGAGGCAGCCAAGGCTGGCCGCGATCCCGATCAGATGCGCCTTTGCAATTTGACGACGCCGGTCTGCGCCGCGACCAGGGCCGAGGCTGAGGACAAGATGGCGCTGATCAACAAGCTGCCGCTCGAGATCGACGCGCTGTCGCTGCTTGCTGAAGCGCTCAACTACGATTTCGCCTCCAAGGACCTCGACGAGCCGTTGACGACGGACGATCTGAAGAGCATGCAGGGCATTCTGGGCCTCCGCGACGGCGTGCTGAAGAATTCAGGCAAGAGCAATCCGAGCGCGCGCGACTTCGTCACCTTCTCCGGCCGCGGCCAGGTCCACGACGCCATGGTCGGCGGTCCCAAGGAGATCGCAGACAGGCTGGAAGAGATGTTCGTCGAGCGTGGCTGCGACGGCTTTGTCATCGCCGCGACCTATGTGCCCGGCTCCTATGCGGACTTCGTGCAACACGTCGTGCCGGAGCTACAACGGCGCGGCTTGTTCCAGAAGGAGTATCGGGGCAAGACACTCCGCGAAAATCTCGGGCTGAAGCGGCCCGCGGCCGGCGCCTGGAAGGTGCAGCCGCGCGATGCCGCGGAATAACAACGAGGACAGAGCATGCGCTGGCTGAAATTCACTGCCTCGGACAAGACCTCCTGGGGAATTGTCGAGGGCGACCAGGTGATCGCAGTTGACGGCGATCCCTTTGGCGAATGGCAGCGCACCTCGCGCACGCATCCGCTGGCGCAGGTTCGGATCGAGCTGCCGCTGATCCCGCGCACCTTCTATTGCGTCGGCTTGAACTATCTGAAGCACCTGAAGGAAGCCGCCGACAAGCGCGGCGAGGTGCCGGCCGTCCCTGATAGACCCGAGATCGGCTACCGCGCCCAGAACGCGCTGATCGCGCATGACGAAGACGTCGTGATCCCGTCCTTTGCGACGGACAAGATCCACTATGAAGGCGAGCTCGTCGTCGTGATCGGCAAGAAGGTGAAGCATCTCACCAGGCAAAATGCGATGGATTGCGTGTTCGGCTACACCATCGGCAACGACGTCAGCGAACGCAGCTGGCAGAAGGCCGACCGCAGCCTGTGGCGCTCGAAGAATGCCGACACGTTCAAGCCGATGGGCCCGTGGATCGAAACTGAGGCCAATCTGGCGAAAATGGAAACGGTCGTCCGGGTCAACGGCAAGGAGACCAACCGCTTCTACACCAACGACATGATCTTCGGCGTGGTGCCGTTCCTGGTCGAGCTGACCAAGTACTTCACGCTATGGCCCGGCGACGTGATCTGGATGGGCACGGACGGCGCCTCGCCTGACATCGGGCACGGCGACGTGGTGGAGATCGACATCACCGGCGTGGGGACGTTGCGGAACAGGTTTGTGCGGGAACAGCGGTAGTAGAGGTGCCGTAGGGTGGGCAAAGCGAAGCGTGCCCACCGCATTCGTAATCGAGGCGAGATGGTGGGCACGGCGGTATGCGCCTTTGCCCACCCTACGGCACTTCCCGCGCAATCAAAACGGCAGCGCCACACTCGTCTTGATCTCCTTCAGCACCACGTTGCTGCGGACGTAGCGGATGCCGGGAATGCGGAACATGAACTCGTCGAGGAATCTGTTGTAGGCCGCCATGTCCTGCACGACGACGCGCAAATGATAGTCGGCGTCGCCCGTGGTCGCGAAACACTCCAGCACTTCGCGCCGCGTGGTCACCCGCGCGACGAACTCGTCGACGAATTTGGCATCGTGCCGCTCCAGCGAGACATGCAGGATGGCCGACATCGCAAAGCCCGCCTGCTCGCGCGCGATCAGCGCGGCATAGCCCTGGATGACGCCGGCCTCCTCCAGCGCACGCACCCGGCGCCAGCACGCCGAGGTGGACATGCCGACCTCGTCGGCGAGCTGCTGGTTGGTGGCGCGGCCGTCCGTCTGGAGATGGGCGAGAATCCGCGCGTCCTGCTCTTCAATCATGGAAGCCCCCGATTCGGTAGCTTCTACCGAATTATGCCATCTTCCGCAAAATTTTACCGAATTATCGATCAAGACAGGGTGAATAGGCAAGACCTACCAGCCTCCCCGGCATACCCTTCCGTCATCAGGCAGGATACCGCACGAGGTCCGCCATGGACGCCGTTCCATCACTCGACAGCTACGAGCTCTCAGACCGCTACGACCGCGAGGAGGGCCGCGTCTTCCTCACGGGCACGCAGGCCATCGTCCGCATCGCGCTCGACCAGGCGCGGCGCGACCGCGCCGCCGGGCTGAACACCGCCGGCTTCATCTCCGGCTATCGTGGCTCGCCGCTCGGCGGCGTCGATCTCGAGCTCTGGCGCATCCAGGAGCGGCTGAAGCGGGATCGCATCGAATTTCTCCCTGCGGTGAACGAGGACCTTGCGGCAACCGCGGTGCTCGGCTCGCAGCAGGTCGAAACGCAGGCAGATCGCGAAGTCGATGGCGTGTTCGGGCTCTGGTACGGCAAGGGCCCCGGCGTCGATCGCTCCGGCGACGCCCTCAAGCACGGCAACGCCTACGGCTCTTCCCCGCATGGCGGCGTGCTGGTCGTCGCCGGCGACGACCATGGCTGCGTCTCCTCCTCGATGCCGCACCAATCCGATGTCGCCTTCATGAGCTGGTTCATGCCGACGCTGCACCCCGCAAGCGTCAGCGAATATCTCGAATTCGGCGAATATGGCTACGCGCTGAGCCGCTTCTCCGGCATGTGGGTCGGCTTCAAGGCGGTCTCGGAAATCGTGGAGTCAGGTGCATCCGTCGCGCTGCACCCGCCACGCGTCTTCAACACGCCCGACTTCACGCCGCCACCGGGTGGCCTGCACTATCGCTGGCCCGACCTGCCGGGCCCCCAGATCGAGGAGCGGCTGGAGGCGAAGAAGCACGCGGTTTACGCCTTTGCAAAAGCCAATCCGATCGATCGCCACATCTACGATATTCCCAATGCCACTTACGGCATCGTCACGACGGGCAAGGCGCATCTCGACCTGATGGAGGCCCTGCGGCTGATGGGCCTCGATGAAGCCGCCTGCCGCAACATCGGGATCGACGTCTACAAGGTCGGCATGGTCTGGCCGCTGGCGCTGCATGACGCGATGGACTTCGTGAAGGGCAAGCGCGAGATCCTCGTGGTCGAGGAAAAGCGCGGCATCATCGAGAGCCAGTTCAAGGAATATTTTTACGACTATCCAGGCTCAAAGCCCGAGCGCATGGTCGGCAAGCACGACGAGCGAGGGGCGCGGCTGATCTCCTGGATCGGCGAATTGTCGCCGCGTGCACTCGCTGGCGTGCTCGCACGCCGGCTCGATCCGATGTTCCCAGGCCTCAATCTCGCCGCACGCGCGGCCGGCTTGATGCCTGAGGCCGCGCGCACGATCAACGTCAGCGGTGCGACGCGCACGCCGTATTTCTGCTCCGGATGTCCGCACAACACGTCGACGAAGGTGCCGGAAGGCTCCAAGGCGTTAGCCGGCATCGGCTGCCATTTCATGGCGAGCTGGATGGGCCGCGAGACCTCCTCGCTGATCCAGATGGGCGGCGAAGGCGTCAACTGGGCGGCGTCGTCACGCTTCACCGGCCACAAGCACATATTCCAGAACCTCGGCGAAGGCACCTACTACCACTCCGGCTCGATGGCGATCCGGCAGGCGATCGCCGCCGGGGCCAACATCACCTACAAGATCCTGTTCAACGATGCCGTGGCGATGACCGGCGGCCAGCCGGTCGACGGTCCGGTCAGCGTGCATGCCATCGCCCACAGCGTTCGCGCCGAAGGCGTGGGTCGCATCGCGCTGGTGTCGGACGACCCCGCGCAGTTCTTGCCGGTAGACCTGCCGATCGGCGTGACCATCCATCCGCGCGAGGAGATGGACGCCGTGCAGCGCGAGCTGCGAGACATTTCCGGCGTCTCCGTCCTGATCTATCAGCAGACCTGCGCCACCGAGAAGCGTCGCCGGCGCAAACGCGGACAGATGGCCGACCCAAAGCGCTTTGCCTATATCAACGATCTCGTCTGCGAAGGCTGCGGCGACTGCTCGGTCGAATCCAACTGCCTCAGCATCGAGCCGAGGGAGACGCCGTTCGGTCGCAAGCGCCAGATCAATCTCTCGTCCTGCAACAAGGATTTTTCCTGCCTTAACGGCTTCTGCCCGAGCTTTGTCACCGTCGAAGGCGCGACGCGCCGGAAGAAGAGTGCGAGCGAGATCGACGTAGTCGGTCGCGCGGCTGCGCTTCCCCTGCCTGCTCCCGCAACGCTCGACCGTCCCTACGACCTGCTGGTAACAGGCGTCGGCGGCACCGGCGTGATCACGGTCGGCGCGCTGATCGGCATGGCCGCGCATCTGGAGCGGCGCGGCGTCTCCGTGCTGGATTTCACCGGCTTTGCACAGAAATTTGGTCCCGTGCTGAGCTTCATCCGCCTTGCGTCAAGTCCGGACGCGCTGCACCAGGTCCGCATCGACCAGGGCGCGGCCGACGCGCTGATCGGGTGCGATCTGGTCGTCAGTTCCTCACCGAAGGCGTCCGGCACCTATCACCGCGACACACGCGCCGCCATCAACACCGCGGAGATGCCGACCGGCGACGTCGTCCGCTTCCGCGACGCCGATCTCGCCTCGCCAGCCCGCCTGCGCGCGATCCGGCAGGTCGTCGGCGATGGCAATCTCGACACGATCAACGCGAATGCGCTGGCCGAGAGCCTGCTCGGCGATTCCGTCTATGCCAACATCATCATGCTCGGCTTTGCCTGGCAGCGGGGACTGGTGCCGGTGTCGCTGCAAGCGCTGCTGCGCGCGATCGAGCTCAACGGGGTCGCGGTCGAGCGCAACAAGCAGGCCTTCGCCTGGGGCCGGATCGCCGCAGCCGATCCGGAGTTTTTGCCGGGGGGCGACGAGGCGCCCGAAGCCGAGACGCTCGATCAGATCATCGATCGCCGCGCCGATTTCCTCGCCGCCTATCAGAACGCCGCCTATGCGGCGCGTTACCGGACGACCGTCGCGAGGATCCGCCGCGCCGAAGCCAACCTGAACAGCGAGGCGCTGACCGAGGCGATTGCGCGCGCCCTGTTCAAGTTGATGGCCTACAAGGACGAATACGAGGTGGCGCGTCTGCACATGCAGAGCGGTTTCCTCGGCGAGCTGAAGCGCGAGTTCGAGGACGATTTTCGCATCCAGTATCATCTCGCGCCGCCGTTCCTGCCCTCAAAACCTGACGCACGCGGCCGTCCGCGCAAGCGCGCTTTCGGCCAGTGGATCCAGATCCCGCTCGCCATGCTGGCGCGGCTGAAGGGTTTGCGCGGGACGCCGTTCGATCCGTTCGGCTACACGCATGAGCGGCGTACTGAACGGGAATTGATCGCCTGGTATGAAGGCCTGATCGAACGCATGCTCGGCCAGCTCGACGCCGGGCATCTACCCGACCTCGTTGCCGTCGCAAAGGCGCCGATGGAGATCCGCGGCTACGGACCAGTGAAGGACACCGCGATCGCCAAGGTGA
Organism: Bradyrhizobium sp. Mp27; assembly: GCF_029953005.1. Classification (NCBI taxonomy): domain Bacteria; kingdom Pseudomonadati; phylum Pseudomonadota; class Alphaproteobacteria; order Hyphomicrobiales; family Nitrobacteraceae; genus Bradyrhizobium; species Bradyrhizobium sp. Mp27. The sequence goes on from NZ_JASAUS010000070.1 coordinate 38,742, forward strand.
AGCCTGAGGTCGAGCGGCTGCTCACGAATTTGGCGACATCGGTAACGCAAAAGATGCACGCCCACGGTTGACGCGGCACCAGTGAGGCCTCAGCCTCCGGGCATTAGGTGGCGCCCTGTTGGCGCCCCCGCAATCGGATGACGCATCATGGATTTCGACCAGTTGACCCTGAGTCAGGCCGTCGCCGCCCTGCGCGCCGGGAAAGTCACGAGCACCGCGCTCACGACGGAAGCACTGAGCCGCGCCAAAGCCCATGCCGAGCTCAATGCCTTCGTCACCCTGGACGAAGCAGGCGCCCTGAAAACTGCTGCCGCATTCGACGCGACGGGCGACAGGACAAAGCCGCTCGGCGGCGTGCCCATCGTGATCAAGGACAACATCGAGGTCGTGGGACTGCCCTGTAGCGCCGGCACACCGGCACTGAAGGACTACGTTCCGAAGGCCGACGCGCCCGTAGTCGCGAAGCTGCGGGCTGCAGGCGCCGTCATCATCGGCAAGACCAGCATGCACGAGCTCGCCTTCGGCATCTCCGGCTACAACACCGCGTTCAAGACCGGCGCGGAGTTCGGCGTGCGAAATGCCTATGACCGCACGCTGATCGCCGGCGGCTCCTCGTCCGGGACGGGCGCCGCGCTCGGCGCGCGGATCGTCGCGGGCGGGCTCGGAACCGACACCGGCGGATCGGTCCGGGTCCCCGCTGCGCTGAATGGATGCGCCGCGTTGCGCCCGACGATCGGGCGCTATCCGCAAGAGGGGATTGCGCCGATCTCGCACACCCGCGACACCGCGGGGCCCATGGCCGCGACGATGACGGATGTCGCGCTGCTCGATCGCGTGATCGCAGGCGGCGACGCGATTGCGCCGGCTGATCTGAAGCAGGTGCGGATCGGCATCGCGAAGGCGATGCTGACCAATCTCGATGCCGATACGGAAGCCGCGTTCCACGCGGCGATCGCAAAAATGAAGGCGCAGGGCGTCATGATCGTCGAGATCGAGATGCCTGAGCTCGCCGGGCTCAACGGTCAGGTCAGCTTTCCCGTCGCGCTATATGAGGCCTATGACGACATGGTCGCCTATCTCAAGCGCACCGGGACCGGCCTCAGCATCGAGGCGCTGGCTGAGAAGATCTCCAGCGCCGACGTGAAAGGCATCTATGATGGCATGGTGATCCCGCGAAAACTGCCCGGACCCGACAACGCGCTGTTCGATGCGAGGCCGATCTATGACGCCGCGATCCAGACTGCCCGCCCCGCGCTTCAGGCGCTCTACAGCAATACGTTTGCCAGCAACAAGCTCGACGCCGTCGCCTTCCCGACCACGCCGCGCGTTGCAATTGCCTCCAACCCGGACGCCAGCAGTCTCGAGAATTTCGGCCTGATCATCCAGAACACCGATCCCGGCAGCAATGCCGGCATTCCCGGCATCCAGATTCCGATCGCGCTTGGCGCCACCAGCAAATTGCCTGTCGGCCTAGAACTGGACGGCCCTGCCGGAAGCGATCGCCGCTTGCTTGCGATCGGCGTGGCGCTTGAGAGCGTCTTCGGGCGGCTCCCCGGGCCACACTGACGCTATCGTAGGGTTGGCAAAGCGACTTGTCCGCCGTAGCTCTTAGAGCGAAGGCGGAAGCGTGCCCACCTCTTCTGCCGAATTCATGGAGAGATGGTGGGCACGGCGCTTCGCGCCTTTGCCCACCCTACGGCACTGCCACCGCCGCACCACTCACGCATACGGATTGATCAGCTTCTGCTGCTCGGCGCTGTGCTGGACAAGCATGTCGATGAAGGTCCTGACCTTCGCCGACAGATGATGCCGATGCGGATAGACCGCGTTCATCGACATCTCTACCGGCCGGTACTCCGGCAGGAGGCGCACCAGCCGGCCCGCATCGAGGTCGTCACCCACCAGAAAGCCGGCCGCAAGACTGATGCCGGCGCCCTGCAACGCGGCCTCGCGCAGCGCTTCGCCGCTGTTGGTGATCAGGTTGCCGGAGACGCGCACCGAGGCCGGCGTGCCCTTGCGATCGAAGAAGCGCCACTCGTCGAAGGGATAGTTGATGTGGCGCACGCAATTGTGCCCGGCGAGTTCCTCGAGCGTCTGCACGCGCCCACGCGCCTCGATATAGCCGTGCGAGCAGCACAGCACGTGCCGCCAGGTCGCCAGGCTCCGCACGATCAGGCTGGAGTCCGGCGGCGCGACCATGCGCAGCGCGAGGTCAAAGCCCTCCTCGATCAGATCGACATTGGTCTCGCCCATGCGCAGATCGACCTTCACCTCCGGATAGGTCGCGAGGAATTCGGCCATCACGGGCGCGACGAACGGCACCATGTGGGTGGCGGTGTGAATGCGCAGCGTGCCGCGCGGCGTCGATTGCAGCGCGCCGGCGATGTCATCGGCCTGTTCGATATCGGCAAGGATCTGGACACAGCGGTCGTAATAGGCCTTGCCGATCTCAGTCAGGTTGACCTTGCGCGTGGTGCGCTGAAGCAGCCTCACCCCGAGCCGGTCCTCCAGCGCCTGGACATGGTTGCTCACCATGGTGGTCGACATGTTGAGCTTGCGGGCAGCCGCGGAGAAGCCGCCGGTCTCGACCACCCGGCTGAACACTTCGAGGCTGGTCAATCGATCCATGGCTGCCTGATTATCCGCTGTTGATCGATAATCGAAGGGAATTCAACTCGATTGTCTATCAGATCATACGCATGGTCTCATCCAGCTTTCGGCTGGGTGCGTGGCAGAACGCATAACCGCAATCGCGCGACAGGCGCGGCAATCGCTCTGGCGCAGTCAGGGACCTGATTCGATAGACCCTCTCAAGCCAAGGTGTGATGCAAGCCAAGGTGTGATGCCTTCGACTATCCACCCCTGATGGATAATCCTTCCCGAATTTCGCGAATTATCACCCACGCCTGAACGAACGATAGTCTCGCCGAGCCGATAGGAGACTGCCATGTCCGAGATGCCCCGAACCGAAAACTTCCAGCAAGCGACTGAAATCGCTCATGATTACCCGAGGAAGCCATCGGCTGCCCCGGCCCGGAATATGGTTCGGCGTGCGGCACTGGCGCTCGCACTCCTCGCAGGCACGGCAACGATTGTCTATTACGGCCACGACTACTGGACCAATGGCCGCTACCTTGAGAGCACCGACGACGCCTATGTGAAGGCGGATTCCACCATCGTCGCCCCCAAGGTTTCCGGCTACATCGCGAAGGTGCTGGTCGGCGACAACGAGAGGGTCCGGGCCGGCCAGCTCCTCGCGAAGATCGACGACCGCGACTTCAAGGCCGCGCTCGACCAGGCCCGCGCCGATGTCGCCGCCGGCGAAGCCTCGGTGCGCAACATCGACGCCCAGCTCGAGCTGCAGCGGCCGATCATCGAGCAGAGCACGGCCGACGTGGCCGCGGCCGACGCCAATCTGAAATTCGCGCAAGAAGAACGCGCCCGCTACGACGACCTGATGAAGTCGGGCTCCGGCACGATCCAACGTGCACAGCAGACCGACGCGGCGCTGCGCGCCAGCAACGCGCAATTGCAGCACGCCAAGTCAGGCCTGGTGGCCGCGCAGCGCAAGGTCGACGTGCTCACCACCCAGCGCGCCCAGGCCACGGCGCAGCTCGAACGGGCCCGCGCGGTCGCACAGCAGGCAGAGCTGAACCTGTCCTATACCGAGATCACCGCACCGGTGGACGGCACGGTCGGCGCACGCTCATTACGCGTCGGCCAGTATGTCCAGGCCGGCACGCAATTGATGGCGGTGGTGCCGCTCGATGCGGTCTATGTCGTCGCGAACTTCAAGGAGACGCAGCTCACGCATGTGCGTGCGGGCCAGCCGGTCGAGCTGCACGTCGACAGCTTTCGCAATCGCACGCTTCGCGGTCACGTCGACAGCCTTTCGCCGGCCAGCGGACTTGAATTCGCGCTGCTGCCGCCCGATAACGCCACCGGAAACTTCACCAAGATCGTGCAACGCGTGCCGGTGAAGATCGTGCTCGACGACCACAGCCTGACCGGCCTGCTCAGGCCCGGCATGTCGGCGGTGCCGACCATCGACACCAAGGCGACCGTGCTGGCCGAGCGCGAGACGGCCAAGCGACTCGCCGACAACGCCTCCCGCCCGAACGGCGGCTGAAGCCGGGAAGGCCGGCAGGATTATCAAGTCCTGCCGGATGATCCTTCTCACGCTTCCTCGATTATCGAAACCAGCCGCCCAATGCATCCTGTCTCCGTGACCGAGACGAGGCTTCCATGAGCACGCTCCAACCGACCGCCGCCTCCGCTGCCAGCATTCCCGCCCCTGCTGCGCCCGCCACGCCGGCCGTTTCCGCAAAAACCTGGATCGCGGTGATCGGCGCGACGCTCGGCGCCTTCATGGCCGTGCTGAACATCCAGATCGTCAACGCTTCGCTCGCCGACATCCAGGGGGCGATCGGCGCCGGCATCGACGATGGCGGCTGGATCTCGACCTCCTATCTGATCGCCGAGATCGTGGTGATCCCGCTCTCCGGCTGGCTTGCGCAGGTGTTCTCGATCCGCATCTATCTGCTCACCAACGCGGTCCTGTTCCTGCTGCTGTCGGCGGCCTGCGCGCTGGCGCAGGACCTGCCGCAAATGATCGTGCTGCGCGCGGTGCAGGGTTTCACCGGCGGCGTGCTGATCCCGATGGCCTTCACGCTCATCATCACGCTGTTGCCTCGCGCCAAGCAGCCCGTCGGCCTTGCGCTGTTTGCGCTGTCGGCGACGTTCGCACCGGCGATCGGCCCGACCATCGGCGGCTATCTCACCGAGAATTTCGGCTGGCAGTACATCTTCTACGTCAACCTCGTGCCCGGCGCGATCATGGTCGGCATGCTCTGGTACGCGCTCGACGCCAAGCCCATGAAGCTTGCGCTGCTGCGCGAGGGCGACTGGGCCGGCATCATCACCATGGCGATCGGCCTGTCGGCGCTTCAGACCGTGCTGGAAGAGGGCAACAAGGATGATTGGTTCGGCTCGCCTTTCATCGTCAAGCTGTCGGTCATCGCTGCCACCGCGCTGACCGCCTTCCTGATCATCGAGCTCACGGCGAGGAAGCCGCTGCTCAATTTGCGCCTGCTGGCGCGCCGCAATTTCGGCTTCGGCATGCTCGCGAACTTCCTGCTCGGTGTCGCGCTCTACGGCTCGGTGTTCATCCTGCCGCAATATCTGGCGCGCATCCAGGGCTACAATGCCGAGCAGATCGGCATGGTGCTGGCCTGGACCGGACTGCCGCAACTCATGCTGATCCCGCTGGTGCCGCGCCTGATGCAGAAGTTCGACGCGCGGATCATCATCGGCGTCGGCTTCGTCCTGTTCGCGGCCTCGAACTTCATGAACATCTACATGACCAACGATTACGCTGCTGACCAGCTGTTGTGGCCCAATGTCGTCCGTGCGATCGGCCAAGCGCTCGTGATGGCGCCGTTGTCGGCTGTGGCGACCGCCGGCATCGAAGCGGAGAATGCTGGCTCGGCCTCGGGCCTGTTCAACATGATGCGCAATCTCGGCGGCGCCGTCGGCATCGCGCTGCTTCAGACCTTGCTGACCAAGCGCGAGCAATATCACTCCAACGTGCTGATGCAGTCGGTCTCGGTGTTCGAGCAGGCGACGCGGACGCGGCTGGAGCAGCTCACGCAGTATTTCATCAATCACGGCGTGCTCGACCGCGCCGACGCCGCGCATCGTGCCTATGTCGCGATCGGCCATACCGTGCAGAAGCAGGCCTATATATTCGCCTTCAGCGACACCTTCTATCTGCTCGGCATGGCGCTGATCGTGGCCCTGATCGCCGTATTCTTCCTGAAGAAACCCGGCCAGACCTCGGCCGGTGGAGCTCACTGAGATCAACCCAAGAGACTAACCCGTCTTATTCGTAAGAGTGCGCCTGAGGGGTAAAGCGCTGATGCGGCGTAGGATTCGGTTGCGAAGCCAACCCCATCACCTCCAACCGCGAACGCCACGCCCGCCA
>NZ_JASAUS010000071.1:0-44408 GCF_029953005.1 Bradyrhizobium sp. Mp27
AGCTCGTTGCCCTGATCGCCGTCGCCCGCAAGCTGCTGACCATCCTCAACGTCATGATCAGGACGAAAACACCATGGCAACCCGCTTGACAGCGAACACAGTCGCTCACCCCACCCTCTCCCCGCAAGCGGGGCGAGGGAGTGAAGCACTCTGCGTCCCTGACTCAAGTCGCGACAACACCGGAGATCCTCTCGTGACGCCCATCATGATCGCTGCCCTTGGATTGCTGATGGTCGCCACCGCGTTCCTGTCGGGGCTGTTCGGCATGGCGGGCGGGCTGATCCTGATCGGCGTGCTGCTGGCGCTGATGCCGCTGCCGACCGCGATGGTGCTGCATGCGATCACGCAGATGGCCTCGAACGGCTGGCGCGCGTTGCTCTGGCGCGCGCATATCCGCTGGCGGCCGGTCGCGAACTACATGGTCGGCGCAGCCGTCGCGCTCGCGGCCTGGTCGCTCACCCGCTATGTGCCGGACAAGCCGATGGCGCTGCTGCTGCTCGGCGTCACCCCGTTCATGGCGCGGCTGCTGCCGTCGAACATCAAGCCGGATCCTGGCCGCCTCTGGCAGGGCACCGTCTATGGTACGATCTGCATGGGCTTGATGCTGATGACCGGCGTGTCCGGCCCGTTGCTCGACACCTTCTTCCTCGGCGGCGATTTCGGCCGGCGCGAGAAGGTGGCGACCAAGGCGATGTGCCAGCTCGTCAGCCATTTCACCAAGCTCGTCTATTTCGGCGGCATCATCGACCAGGCCGCGAGCCTTGATCCCGTGCTCGCCGGCGTCGCGATCGCAGCCTCGATGCTCGGCACCACGCTGGCGCGGCGCATCCTCGAAGCCATGACCGACCAGCAATTCGTGACCTGGTCGAACAAGCTGATCACCACCATCGCCTGCTACTATATGGCCTATGGCGGCTGGCTCCTGGTTCGAACGCCGGTGCTGGCCGCCTTCGACAAGGGAGGTTTGCAATGAGCGAGAACGCCGACCCGCTGGTGCTGGACTTCGTCGAATGGGTCGCGCGCGAGCCGCGCGCCTATGCCGAGGTGATCGCGACCTGGAAGACCTCGTGCCCGCGCCTCACCATCTGGGAAGACGCCGCCGAGCGCGGCTACGTCACCCGCGAGACGATTGCAGGCGTGGGGCTGATCATCGCGGTGACGACGGACGGCGAGAGGTTGCTGCGCACGAACGGGCGGTGACACACACCTCCGCCTCCACATCGTCATTGCGAGCGCAAGCGAAGCAATCCAGAATGTCTCCGCGGCGGTAGTCTGGATTGCTTCGCTGCGCTCGCAATGACGGAACACCAGCCATGTCGCTCAAGCTCTTCGAACTCGTCGGCACCGACGCTTCGCGCCCGTTCAGCCCGTATTGCTGGCGCACGCGGATGGCGCTGGCGCACAAGGGCCTGTCGGCGGAATCGCTGCCCTGGCGCTTCACCGAGAAGAGCGCGATTTCGCCGCACGGCTCGGAGAAGGTCCCGGTGCTGCTGCATCATGACAAGCCCGTGATCGATTCCTGGGCGATCGCGAACTATCTCGAAGACAATTTTCCAGACCAGCCGTCGCTGTTTGGCGGCGAGGGCGGCCGCGCCATGGCGCGCATGCTCAATGCCTGGGGCGACATCGCCATCGTCGGCGGCATCTTTCCGCTGATCATCGCCGACATCCCGACGAATCTCGCGGAGGTCGATGCTACTTATTTCCGCCAGTCGCGCGAGGCGCGTTTCGGCGGCAAGACGCTGGAAGACGTGATGGCAAGCCGCGACACCGGCGTCGTCGCATTCCGCAAATCGCTCGAGGTGATGCGGCAGACCGTGAAGAGGCAGCCCTATATCGGCGGCAGCGCGCCGAACTATGCCGACTACATCGTGTTCGGCGGTTTTCAGTGGGCGCGTGTGGTGAGCCCGTTCAGGCTGCTGGAAGCGGATGATCCCGTCTATGCGTGGCGCGAAAAACTGCTCGACGCGTTCGACGGCATGGCGCGGACATCGCCGGGGCACGCAGTGTAAGGCAGGCTCTCTCGACACCGTCGTCCCTGCGAACGCAGGGACCCATACCGCGTGATCTATCGAGTGCAGATGGTCGGAGTACCGGAACGACGAGTCTTCGCCAAATTTCTGCTTGGGGTTATGGGTCCCCGCTTTCGCGGGGACGACACCGAGTGTGTGGTGATCTCGCGCGTTCAACGAGCCGCCGCGCTCGCCGCCTCCGCCGCCGCCTTGCGCAGACATTCCCGGCACAAACAATCCTCGCCCTTGACCGGCATCGGCAGGCGCGCCGTTTCCTCCGCGCACCAGCAGTTTCCCGAGAGATCGCAGCCGAACTCGGTCCCGCAACGGGAGCAGGCGAGGCGGCGCGGTTCCGGCAAGGGAAATTCGAAGGGGAATTCTTTCGGATTTGTCATGATCTGCCCAAAAGCTGCGCCGTCATTTTCATGCCGGGTTCATCTCCCGCTACGGTATATTAGGCGCTGCGCTCAGACTCGGAAAGCGGTTGGCAACGCGCGAAGGACACATCGATGGCCCGCGATTCGCAAGCTGCCCTCGTCGCGCTCAACCGTTTCGGTTTCGGAGCGCGCGGCGGGGCGTCCGGCGATCTCATCAATGCGGCGTCCGATCCGCGCGGCTTCGTGAAGGCGGAACTCGCGCGCCCCAACGGCGTGCTGCTGGAAGCGCCGGCGCTGCAATCGACGCCGCAACTCGGGCAGGCCGTGTTCGCCTATCAGGATCAGGTCAAGCAGGCGCGCGAGGCCGCGAAGGCCGCCGCGCCCGCTGAAGGGGCGCAGCAGGCACCGGCCGATCAGAAGCCGGGGCTGCGCCGCAATCTTTCGCTGAACACGGTCGCGACCGAGATCGCGGGCCAGATGGCGGAGGCGAAGCCGGCTGACACAGCCGCGAAGCCCGAGACCATGCAGCCCAACATGGCCGCACCGCCGGCGGCTAAACCCGCGCCGCAGCCGCTCAACGTGATCCAGAAAACCTTTCGCGCCGAGGCGCTGGCGCGCTTGCAGCGCGCGACGCTGGTCGAGTGCGGCTTCACCGAGCGGCTGGCGGTGTTCTGGTCCAACCATTTCTGCATCTCCGCGAGCAAGGGCGAGCTGGCGCGGATCTGGGCCGGCGCGTTCGAGCGCGAGGCGATCCGGCCGCATGTGCTCGGGCGCTTCGCCGACATGCTGAGGGCGGTCGAGCAGCATCCGGCGATGCTGTTCTTCCTCGACAACCAGCAATCGCTCGGGCCGGACTCGCGCGCCGGGCAAAACCGCAAGCGCGGGCTCAACGAAAATCTCGCGCGCGAGATCATGGAGCTGCATACGCTCGGCGTCGGCGGCGGCTACACGCAGGACGACGTCACCTCGCTCGCGCGCATCATCACGGGCTGGACCTTTGCCGGCCGGCAGGGGCAGCTGGGCACGCCCGGCTCCTTCGTGTTCAACGCCAACGCGCACCAGCCCGGGCCGCAAATGCTGCTCGGCAAGACCTACGGGCCGACCGGACTTGCGCAGGGCGAGGCCGCGCTCGCCGACATCGCGCGCCATCCCTCGACCGCCAATTTCATCGCCACCAAATTCGTCCGCCATTTCGTTGCCGACGATCCGCCGCCGGCGCTTGTGGCGCGGTTGCGCGACGTCTTCGTCAAGACCGACGGTGATCTCAAGGCGATGGCGACGACGCTCGTCGATTCCGACGAAGCGTGGAAGGCGCCGTTGACCAAGATGCGCTCGCCCTACGACTTCGTGGTCGCGAGCGGCCGGCTGCTCGCGCGCGTGCCGGAAGATCCCGGCGGCTATCTCAATAATCTGAATCTGCTCGGCCAGCCGCTGTGGTCGCCGGCCGGTCCCAATGGCTTCCCGGATACCAGCGCCGCATGGGCTGCGCCCGAAGGCATCAAGCTTAGGCTCGACATCGCCGCGCAGATGGGCGCGCGGCTCGGCAACAACATCGATCCGCTCGACCTGCTGGAGTTCGCGGCTGCGGATGCGGCCTCAATCGAAACGCGCAAAACCATCGAGCGCGCGGAGTCGCGGCAGCAGGCGCTGGCGCTGCTGCTGATGTCGCCGGAAATGCAGAGGAGATGATGATGATCGACTGCGTCGAGAACCGGCTCCTCACCTCGCGCCGCGGCCTGCTGCTCGGCGGCGCGTCCTTCGCGGCCTGGGCCTATCTGCCGAAATTCGCCCGCGCGGCCGGCGGGCGCGATCCGCGCTTGATCGTGGTGATCCTGCGCGGCGCGCTCGACGGGCTCTCGACCGTCGCGCCGCTCGGTGACCCCGATTATGCCGGCCTGCACGGCTCGATCGCGCTTGCCTCCGACGGCGCGCATCCCGCGATCATGCTCGATACTTTCTTCGCGCTGCATCCGGCGATGCCGGAATTCGCGCGCATGTATCGCGACATGCATGCCGCGGTGATCCATGCCGTTGCGACGCCCTATCGCGACCGCTCGCATTTCGACGGCCAGGATGTGCTCGAAAGCGGCTATGCCGGCCCCGGCCGCGTGCAATCCGGCTGGCTCAATCGCGCGCTCGAAGCGCTGCCGCGCGGCGAGCGTGTGTCGAGCGGGCTCGCGGTCGGTCCGACCACGCCGCTGGTCTTGCGTGGCAATGCACCGACCGTCGGCTGGGCGCCGGTGGCGCTGCCGCAAGCCGACGACGACACCGCGATGCGGCTGGTCGATCTCTATCGCCACCGCGATCCCGCGCTGGCCTCCGCGCTGTCGCAGGGCCTCCAGCTAGAGAAGGCCGCGAGCGGCGACGACATGAAGCCGAAGCCCGGCAACCAGGTCGCGCAGATGCGGCAGGTCGCGCGCGGTGCCGCAAAGCTGATGGCGGCCGATGACGGCCCGCGCATCGCCGCGCTCGCTTTCGACGGCTGGGATACGCATGCCAATGAAGGCGGTCCGGTCGGGCGTCTGGCCTTCCTGCTCGGCGGCCTCGATGGCGCGCTTGCTGAGTTCGAAAGCGGCCTCGGCGAGCGCTGGCGCGACACTGCAATCGTCGTCGCCACCGAGTTCGGCCGCACCGCGCGCATCAACGGCACCGACGGCACCGATCACGGCACGGGAACGATCGCGCTGCTCGCCGGCGGCGCGGTGAAAGGCGGCCGCGTCATCTCCGACTGGCCCGGCCTCAAGCTCGCCAGCCTCTACGAAGGCCGCGACCTCAAGCCGACCACGGATTTGCGCTCCGTGATCAAAGGCGTGCTGCAGGGACAGTTCGGCCTGTCCGATCGCGTGCTGGCGGAGACGGTGTTCCCGGACAGCGCGGGAGCGCGGCCGATGAAGGGATTGGTTGCTTAGCCGTCATTCCGGGCCCGCGCCTTGCGGTACGTCCCGGAATGACGACATGATGAGCCGAGCATCAGGAGATCACCCGCATGTACATCGCCATGAACCGCTTCCGCGTCGCCAAGGGCTCTGAAGCCGCTTTCGAACAGGTCTGGCTCTCGCGCGACACGTTTCTCGACGGGGTGCCGGGCTTCGTCGAATTCCATCTGCTGCGCGGTCCCGAGCTCGAGGACCACACGCTCTATGCCTCGCACACGATCTGGGCGAACCATGCCGCGTTCGAGGCGTGGACCAAGTCGGAGGCGTTTCGCGCGGCGCATCAGCGCGCTGGCGATAACAAGCCGCTCTATCTCGGCCATCCCCAGTTCGAAGGCTTTGAGGTGATGCAGACGGTGGGACGCGGCGCGAAGTAACGCGCCGCGCTTTAAACATCAGCCCTGGGTGATCTTGTCGATCTCCGCCATCTCATCGGCGCTGAGCTTCCACGCGATCGCCTTGACGTTCTGCTCGATCTGCTCGACGCGGGTGGCGCCCGCGATGACGCTCGAGACCTGCGGGCGGCCGGCGAGCCAGGAGAAGGCGAGCTCGAGCATCGAGTGTCCGCGCGCTTGCGCAAAGGCCTGTAGCTTCTCGACGATCGCCTCGTTGCGCGGGGTGACGTAGCGGTCGCGCAGTCGCGGAGTTTGGCCAAAGCGGGTGTCGCCGGGTGCGGACTCACCCTTTTTGTATTTGCCGGTCAGAAGTCCGCTTGCGAGCGGGAAGAACGGCAATAGGCCGAGCTTGTATTCCGTTGCTGCCGGCAGCAGGTCCTTCTCGATGTCGCGCACGACCAGGGAATATTCGTCCTGGCATGAGACGAAGCGGCTGACATTCATCGCGCGTGCGACATACTCCGCTTCCGCGATCCGCCACGCGGGAAAGTTCGAATTGCCGATGTAGCGGACCTTGCCCTGGCGGACGAGATCGTCGAGCGCGCGAAGACTCTCCTCGATCGGCGTCAGCGGGTCATAATCGTGCTGCTGGTAGAGATCGATGTAATCGGTCTTCAGCCGCTTCAGGCTCGCGTCCACGGCCGCCATGATGTAGCGGCGCGAGGCGCCCTGCTTGGTTCCGTCCTCCGCCATCGGCTTGGAGTATTTCGTCGCCAGCACGATGTCCTTGCGGCGATCGCCCAGCACGGCGCCGAGCACATTTTCCGAGCCGCCCATGGCCGAATAGATGTCGGCGGTGTCGAACAGCGTGATGCCGAGATCGAGCGCGCGATGGATCACCTTGCGCGAGGCCTCGAGGTCGATGCGCTGGCCAAAATTGTTGCAGCCGAGCCCGACCGCAGACACGCGCAGGCCGGAGGCGCCGAGATTACGAATTTCCATGGGAGGTCCTGTCAGGAGAAAGCAGGCCATTGTGGCTGCCGTGCGCGCGAGCGGCAAGGCGCCGCCTTGCGTTGCTGCCATGCTGCCGGGAACTGACGTTAAAAAAATGCGGCCCCAGTCAGACGCGGCGACTGACGGGGACCGCTTTGGGGCGCTTGATCGGTGACGGGGGGCCTGATCAGACGCAACTGCAACTTAATCCCGGTGTGTTACGTGCCGGTGACAGGCCGAGTTATCCACAGGGACTTCGCGGCTGCCGCGATCAGAAGATCTTGCGATAGACGATGAAGCCGGAGCGCTCGGCGACCTTGTCGTACAGGCTCTGCGCCGTGACGTTGGTCTCGTGCGTCTGCCAGTAGACCCGCGGGGACCCTGCGAGCTTTGCGCGCTCGTAGACGCCGTAGATCATCGCCGAGGCGACGCCCTTGCCGCGCGAGGCCTCCAGCGTGAACAGGTCCTGCAGATAGCAGGACGGTTCGATCGCCGTGGTGCTGCGGTGAAACAGATAGTTCGTCATGCCGAGCAGCTTGCCGTCGCTCTCGGCGACCAGCCCATGCACCGGTTCATAGCCATCGAAGAAGCGCTGCCACGTCATCCGCGTGATTTCGGGCGCCAGCGCGGTCGGGCCGGAGCGGCCGTAGAAAGCGTTATAGCCATCCCACAACGGCAGCCATTGATCGTAGTCCTGTTTCGTGACGGAGCGAATGGTGAGCGACATGTGGGTTTCCGCGATCTCGGAGGACGCAAGGCGATGAAGCGTCCTTCATACGTGATGATCGCACTGCCGATCAATCGCGCCGTCACATCACTCCGCGACGCGCAAGTACCGCATCAGCCTGCGGCCCGCGGGATCGCGCAGCGAGCGGTAGTACTCGGCGCGCGCGGGCGGGTCGGTGTGGCGCACGAGGTCGGTCACGGGCGTGTAGCTCAGCATGCGCCCGCCATCGGGCAGGACGGCGCAGACGAAGCGCAGCACCTCGCCATTGCGCAAGGCGATGTTGATCGGCGTGGCATCGCCGATCCGCACCATTTCCATCCGCTGCGCGATGAAGGTGCCGAGCTCATTCTCGGGCAGCTCGAACGCGCCGGTGTCGCGGCCGTGATACATCAACGCAATGAAGGGCGGCTTGCCGTCGGCCACTTCGTCCGGCAGCGCAAAATAGTCGCGAAATGCGCGGTTGATGAATTCGGCACGCGTTTCGGCGTCGAGCAACACGATGCCGATATCGACCTGATCGAGCGCGGCCGACAGCCGCGCGGCGGTGGCGTGGCTCTGGCGCTCGGCGGCGAATGTGCCGAGCAGCCGCTCGCGCATCAGGCCGGTGATTGCGGCCGTGCCGGCAGCCGTCACGGCGAGGAGGCCGAGCCGGACCAGATCCGCCGCCGCATAGCCCGGCAGGGCCCGGTGGGCCAGAAAGAACAACGCCGCGCCGATCACCGCGACGGCAGCGCTGGTCATGGCGGAAGCGAGACCCGACAGCGAGCCGGCGAGCGCCACGATGCAGACGAACAGGGGCGCAGGCGAGGGAACATGGATATAGCGATCGAGCAGGATCGCCAGCAGCGCAATTGCCGCTGTCAGCGCCGGACCGGAGATCGCACGCCATCCGAACCGCATGGGCCAGTCTCGCTCCTCCCGAACGAGGTAAGGCCGCAACACTGGCCGATCGTTGCGCCCATGCGATGCGATTTCATGCGGTGCGCTTAAGGAGCACTTGTCGGCAAGGGCAAAGCTTTCGGATGATTTTAGGCCAAATGCGCGTGCCTGAGGCGCTGCTGCTGCGCCGGCGCATTCAGCGTCGACGTCCCCGAGCTCTTGCGCACGCCGGTGAAAATCAACAGCGATGCCGCGACCAGGATGGCCGCGGTCAGGGTGATTGCAACGACTACCACAGGCGATTTCATCGGTGTCCTGTCGCGATGCCGGTCGACGCGGGCCGCGTGGCACCTTGAAGGCGGGTCCGGGATGAAACGGGGATCAGACCGGCAGGCCCATCGCCATGGTCGCCTTGGTCGACAGCACAGTCAGGGTGACGATCAGGCACAGCGAGAGCGCGGCGACGGCGAGCGAGGCCACGACCGCGTTGGTCAGCCGGGAAGACGAAACGGTAACGGTTGGGCCTCGAAAGCCTGCCGTGCCGGACGCCCGAATCATGGTCTAAATCCTTCAACGTGCGAGCGAATCACCCGCGACTCGAACAATTTCCCTGTTTCAACCGGCAATATTGGGGCGGCCATGCCGCCGAAAATGGCGAGAATGCGGCATAAACTGCTCTTATGCCCGCTATTCCCGGAGCCAGCGCGCCGTCAGGCGCCCGCCGCGATGCTGGCGGGGTCGTCGACGTCGGCGGGACGCCAGTCCATCGCCACGAAGCCGGGCGCAGCTTCCACGCGCTTCAGCCAGTCCCGGATCGCCGGGAAGGTCGAGAGGTCGTAGTCGCAGCGCTCGGCGAGGTGAGTATAGCCGTAGAGCGCGATGTCGGCGACCGTGAGCTGGCGGGCGGCGAAATAGGCGTTGGTCTTGAGGTGGTTCTCCATCACCTGGAGCGCGCCATAGCCGCGCTCCATCCAGTCTTCCAGGGAGTGGGTCTGGAGATCGCGGCCGCCCTTGACCAGCGACAGCCAGAAATAGGCGGCGCCGATGTTCGGCTCGAGCGCGTGCTGCTCGAAGAACATCCATTGCAGCGCCTCGGCGCGGTCGATGCGGTTCTCGGGCGCAAGCGGCGTGCCGACCGCGACGTACCAGAGGATGGCGTTGGACTCGGCGAGATAGCGGTCGTCGCCGACCTCGAGCAGCGGCACTTGTCCCGACGGGTTCTTGGTCAGAAAGTCCGGCGTGCGACTCTCGCCGCGCAGAATGTCTACCTCGACCGCTTCGTAAGGCACGTTCAACAGAGCTAGCGCAAGGCGGACCTTGTAGCTGTTGCCGGAGCGTTGCATCGAATAGAGCTTGTACATTCTGGAGTTCGTTCCGAGGACGGGAAGGCGCGGTGTTCGTTGCCCCGCACCGCGGCTAAACAATGATGCCGTTGCGAATCCGCCGCAAGACCCGCGCCATAGAAAAAC
Organism: Bradyrhizobium sp. Mp27; assembly: GCF_029953005.1. Taxonomy (NCBI): domain Bacteria; kingdom Pseudomonadati; phylum Pseudomonadota; class Alphaproteobacteria; order Hyphomicrobiales; family Nitrobacteraceae; genus Bradyrhizobium; species Bradyrhizobium sp. Mp27. Next base: position 9,726 of record NZ_JASAUS010000071.1, read on the forward strand.
TCGAAAACCCTACCGCACCGCAATGCCGCGGAAGATCATTTTCGTGCGACGCTGCAGATCAGATCACGCTTGCGTTAGCGCGCGGCCGCGGGACGATCGCGCCTCGCGAGAGCGGTTAGGACGCAGAAGCTTCCGCATCGTCATGGCCGGGCTTGTCCCGGCCATCCACGCCTCGACACACGGCACAAAGAACGTGGATGCCCGGGACAAGCCCGGGCATGACGACGGTCAGATTTCATGGCGATCAACGCGCAAAATTGCTCCGAGGACAGGCCTTGCCGGATATGAGGGATTCCGGCGGTAAAGTTACGGAAAATTGCGGGAAAACGCGCCTTGAAACGCTCCAGATCCGTAAACTTTTTCGAGATCGGGCCGAAGTTTCTTGCGGCGCAGCGGCGCACGTTTTAGGGTGGCTCATTCCCACAATCGGAGTCGTGAGGCCAAAGGGTTCACGACGCTTGTCAGGAGATGACGATGTCCTTCCTTGCCGCTGCGCTCGACCGTGTGAAGCCGTCCGCGACCATCGCGGTCACGGATAAAGCACGTGCGCTGAAAGCGGCGGGCCGCAACGTCATCGGCCTCGGTGCCGGCGAGCCCGACTTCGACACGCCCGCCAACATCAAGCTGGCTGCGATCCATGCCATCGAAGCCGGCAAGACCAAGTACACCGCCGTCGACGGCATTCCCGAGCTGAAGGAAGCCATCATCGGCAAGTTTCAGCGCGAGAACGGCGTGGCCTACAAGCCGAACCAGATCATCGTCGGCACCGGCGGCAAGCAGGTGCTGTACAACGCGCTGATGGCGACCATCAATCCGGGCGACGAGGTGATCATCCCCGCGCCGTACTGGGTCAGCTATCCCGAGATGGTGGCGCTCGCCGGCGGCGAGCCGGTGCCGGTGGTCTGCACCGCCGCTGATGGCTTCAAGCTCCAGGCCGAGGCGCTGGAGCGCGCCATCACGCCGAAGACCAAATGGGTGATCCTGTGCTCGCCGTCGAACCCGACCGGCGCGGCCTACACCAGGACCGAGCTGAAGGCGCTCACCGACGTGCTGGTCAGGCATCCGCATGTGTGGGTGATGACCGACGACATGTACGAGCACCTCGTCTATGACGACTTCCAGTTCACCACGGTCGCGCAGGTCGAGCCGAAACTCTATGACCGCACGCTCACCGTGAACGGCGTGTCGAAGGCCTATTGCATGACCGGCTGGCGCATCGGCTACGCCGGCGGTCCGGCGCAGCTGATCAAGGCGATGTCGACGATCCAGTCGCAGTCGACCTCGAACCCGTCGTCGATCGCACAATGGGCCGCGGTCGAAGCGCTGAACGGTCCGCAGGACTTCATCCCCGCCAACAACAAGGTGTTCAAGGAGCGCCGCGACCTCGTGGTCTCCATGCTCAACCAGGCCAAGGGCATCGAGTGCCCGCGTCCCGAAGGTGCGTTCTACGTCTATCCCTCCTGCGCCGGCACCATCGGCAAGACCGCGCCGTCGGGCAAGGTGATCGACAATGACGAGACCTTCGTGACCGAGTTGCTCGAGACCGAAGGCGTCGCCGTGGTGCAGGGTTCGGCCTTCGGCCTCGGCCCGGCATTCCGCATCTCCTACGCGACCAAGACCTCGGACCTCGAAGACGCCTGCAAGCGCATCCAGCGCTTCTGCGGTAATCTCCGCTGAGCTTGTCGCAAGTACCTATCGAAAAGGCCCGCCTCCGGCGGGCCTTTTTATTGTTTGCACGCTTATCGTCACGCGTGATCTGGCACCACCACGGCTCTTGTGGCATAGACCATCGCGCAACACGGGTGGGGCGCTCTCTCTGCTCGCATCACATTCATGGCCGGAGACTTTCATGCGCCGTTCGTTCATCCTCGCCGGGCTCGCCGCGGCCAGCCTCGTTGCCTCCGTCGCAAACAGCGGCGCTCAGCAGCAGCGGATGGTCCGGGTCGGCGTGCTCGAATGCCGCGGCGGCGCCAGCGTCGGCTTCATCGTGGGATCGGTGACCAATCTCGGCTGCGTCCTGCGTGCCGACGGTTTGCCGGAGGATCGCTACGTCGCGACCATCCGCAAAGTGGGCCTCGACATCGGCATCACCCAGGAGACCACGCTTGCCTGGGGCGTGTTCGCGCCGGTCGATCGGCTCGGCCCCGGTGATCTCTCGGGCAATTATGCCGGCGCGCAGGGCAGCGCCTCGGTCGGCGTCGGTATCGGTGGCAACGCACTGGTCGGTGGCTCCAACAATTCGATCGCGCTCCAGCCGCTCAGCGTGCAGGGCCAGGTCGGCCTCAACGTCGCCGCCGGCCTCGAGAGTCTGGAACTCCGTCCGGGTCGTTGACAATTTCGCGTGTGCAGATCGCGTCGGTCCGGCGCGATCTCGGCAACGACGCACCGCAGCGATTTTTGATGCTTGCCAAATCTCGGGGACGGGCAGAGCATCGGCGTTTGCCGACCCAATCATGGGCCGAGCTCCACACCAAGGAGACGGCGAATGGGACAAGACGTCAGAAGTCCCCGAGGTCCACGGTGCATCGCGCTGGTGGGCCCATTCCAAAGCGGTAAAACCACACTTCTCGAAGCAATACTGGCGCGAACGGGCGCAATCCCCCGCGCCGGCAGCGTCGACGCCGGAACATCCGTCGGCGACGCCTCCGCGGAGGCCCGTCATCACAAGATGACCGTCGGCCTGACTGCCGCCACCACGAGTTTCATGGGCGACAGCTACACCTTCCTCGATTGTCCCGGTTCCGTTGAGTTCGCCCACGACATGCGCGCAGCGCTTCCCGCTGTCGACGCCGCGGTCGTGGTCTGCGAGGCCGACGAGAAGAAGCTGCCGCAGCTTCAGATCATCCTGCGCGAGTTGGAGGAGCTGAAGATCCCGCGTTTCCTGTTCCTCAACAAGATCGATCGCGCCAACAAGCGCATCCGCGAGACGCTGGCAACACTCCAGCCCGCCTCGCGCGTACCGCTGGTGCTGCGCCAGATCCCGATCTGGAAGGGCGAGCTGATCGAGGGCTTCGTCGATCTCGCGCTGGAACGTGCGTTCATCTACCGCGAGCACAAGGCCTCCGAGGTGGTCGCGCTCGAAGGCGGAGATCTCGATCGCGAGAAGGAGGCCCGCTTCTCGATGCTGGAGAAGCTCGCCGATCACGACGACGCGCTGATGGAGCAATTGCTCGAGGACATCCAGCCGCCGCGCGATGCGGTGTTCGACGATCTCGCGCGCGAATTGCGCGAGGGGCAGATCTGCCCCGTGCTGCTGGGTGCCGCCGCGCGTGAAAACGGCGTGCTGCGCCTGATGAAGGCCCTGCGCCACGAGGCGCCCGGCGTCGAGGAAACTGCAAAGCGTCTCGGTGTGCCGGCCAGCAAGGAGGCGCTCGGCTACGTCTTCAAGACGCTGCATTCGCAGCACGGCGGAAAGCTGTCGCTGACGCGATTGCTCGCCGGCCATCTCGACGACGGAGCCACGCTGCAATCCGCCTCCGGCGGGAGCGGCCGCATCTCCGGCATCCTCGCCGTCAACGGCGCCTACGATACCAAGCGTGCGGCGGCCGAAGCCGGCGACACGGTTGCGCTCGCCAAGGTCGACCCGATCAAGACCGGCGACACGGTCTCGAGCGGCAAGTCCCCGCCGGCTGCGCTGTTCGCCCCGGAGCCGACGCCGCCGGTGCTCGCGATCTCGGTCGCCGCCACCGACCGCAAGGACGACGTCAAGCTCGGCCAGGCCCTTGCCCGGCTGCACGAGGAGGATCCTTCGCTCGGCATCGTGATGAACGCCCAGACCCACGACACCGTGCTGTGGGGCCAGGGCGAGATGCATCTGCGCGTGGCGAGCGAGCGGCTGCGCGACCGCTTCGGCGTCAAGATCACCTCGCAGCCACCCGCGATCGGCTACCAGGAGACCATCCGCAAGCCGATCGTCCAGCGCGGCCGGCACAAGAAGCAGTCCGGTGGCCACGGGCAGTTCGGCGACGTCGTGCTCGACATCAAGCCGCTGCCGCGCGGCGAGGGATTCAAGTTCGCCGAAAAGGTCGTGGGCGGCGCGGTGCCGCGCAACTATATCGGCGCGGTGGAAGAGGGCGTCGTCGACGGACTGGCGCGCGGCCCGCTCGGTTTCCCCGTCACCGATGTGCAGGTGACGCTGACCGACGGCTCCTATCACAGCGTCGACTCCTCCGACCTCGCCTTCCGCACGGCGGCGCGGGTCGGACTCAACGAAGGCCTGCCGCAATGCCAGTCGGTTCTGCTGGAGCCGATCCACGTGGTCGAGATCGTCTGCCCGACCGACGCCACCGCCAAGATCAACGCGATCCTGTCGGCGCGGCGCGGCCAGATCCTCGGCTTCGACACCCGTGACGGCTGGAGCGGATGGGACTGCGTCCGTGCCATGATGCCGGAAGCGGAGATCGGCGAGCTCATCGTCGAGCTGCGTTCGGCCACGGCTGGAGCCGGCAGCTTCACCCGTCAGTTCGACCACATGGCCGAGGTGACCGGCCGCGCCGCCGACCAGATCATCGCCGCGCATCAGCACGCGGCGTGATCCGTCTCGCACGGTAAGGCACGCGCAACTCTCTCGCTCCCTCTCCCGCCCTCGCGGGGGAGGGAGAAGCGAGGCTGCGCTCTCTCCACGCGTCATTGCGAGCGCAGCGAATCCGTAACTCCGTCATCCTGAGGTGCGAGTTGCGCAGTGCATTGCACTGCGCGGCGAGCCTCGAAGGATGCACGGCCCGGCTGCATCCGGGCCGCCCATCCTTCGAGGCTCGCTTCGCTCGCACCTCAGGATGACGGAGCAGAGCGTGACGATGACGGACGATCCTTGCATTCGCCCCGCAATGATGTATTTTACATCATTGTGCATGCTCCAGATATCAATTATAAGCTCTGATACGTGAGGCCACGGTGATCACGTCGTTCCAGATGCGGGCAGCCCGCGCGCTGCTTGGCATTGACCAGAAAGCCCTGGCCGAGCTCGCCGGCGTTTCGCTGCCGACCATCCAGCGGATGGAGGCCAGCACCGGCAATGTGCGCGGCGTGGTCGAGACCTTGATCAAGGTGGTCGAGGCGTTCGATCGGGCCGGCGTCGAGCTGATCGGCGAGCAGGCCCGCAGCGACAGCGGCGGGCGGGGCGTTCGCCTGAAGGAGCCGGGGCCGCCGCGCCGCGTGGGAGCATGATCGCGTTGATCGTGCTTGGGATGAGCTAGCGCATCGTCGCACGCGCGCGCTGCACGATGCACCCGAGCATTGTGGGCAGCGGAGCACTCTGCGGACATGAGCATCACAGGCGAACACGCAGGCAAGCTGCATCAGCTGCGTCGACCGACTTTTGCCGAACTCTATCTCCCCAAGCTCGTCACCGTCTGGCGCGAAGGCTACGGCCTCGCGGATCTCCGCGCCGATGTGTTCGCGGGCCTCACGGTTGCCATCGTCGCGCTGCCGCTGTCGATGGCGATCGCAATCGCCTCGGGCGTGACGCCGGACCGCGGGCTCTACACCGCTGTCGTCGGCGGTTTCATCGTGTCGCTGCTTGGCGGCAGTCGCTTCCAGATCGGCGGGCCCGCCGGCGCCTTCATCGTGCTGGTCGCGGTGACCGCGGAGCGGCACGGCGTCGACGGCGTGATCCTCGCCACCCTGATGGCGGGCATGGTCCTGATCGCCGCGGGCCTGTTGCGGATCGGCACCTACATCAAGTTCATTCCCTACCCCGTCACGGTCGGCTTCACCGCGGGCATCGCCGTGATCATCTTCGCCAGCCAGCTCCGCGATCTCGGCGGGATCACGCTGGCGGGCAAAGAGCCCAGCGAATTCGTGCCGAAACTCGTTGCGCTCGCTGGAGGCCTGCACACGATCAATCCCTCCGCCGTCGCGGTCGCGATCGTCAGCATTGCCGTCATCGCTGGCCTCCGGCGCTGGCGGCCGTCCTGGCCCGGCATCCTGATCGCGGTCGTGCTCGCGGCGGTCGCGACGGCCGTGCTGTCGCTGCCGGTCGAAACCATCGGCAGCCGGTTCGGCGGTATTCCGCGCGAATTGCCGTCGCCGTCGCTACCTGCGTTCTCGCTTGCGAAGGCGACGGCCGTGCTGCCGGATGCGATCTCGTTCGCGCTGCTGGCCGCGATCGAATCGCTGCTGTCGGCAGTGGTGGCCGACGGCATGACCGGACGCCGTCACCGCTCCAATTGCGAGCTGGTGGCGCAAGGCGCGGCCAATATCGGTTCGGCGCTGTTCGGCGGCATCTGCGTCACCGGCCTGATCGCGCGCACCGCCACCAACATCCGCGCCGGCGCGCGCGGGCCGCTCGCGGGCATGCTGCATTCGGTCTTCCTGCTGCTGTTCATGCTGATCGCAGCGCCGCTCGCGAGCTACATCCCGCTCGCCGCGCTCGCCGCCGTGCTCGTCGTCGTCGCCTGGACCATGGCGGAGAAGCACGAATTCGCGACGCTCTTGCGCTCATCCTGGGGCGATGCCGTCGTCCTGCTCGCGACCTTCCTGCTCACCATCTTCCGCGACCTGACCGAGGGCATCCTGGTCGGCTTCGCGCTCGGCGCGGTGCTGTTCATCCACCGCATGGCGGAGATGACGGGCATCGAGGAGCGCTCCCCGCTGGTGGCTGCCGATCGTCCCGATGACGGCAATGGCGAGCGCGTGCCTTACGATCCCGCGCTCGCCATCGATCGCGACGTGCTGATCTATCGCATCACCGGCGCGTTCTTCTTCGGTGCCGCCTCGGCAATCGGAAACGTGCTCGACGGCATCGCCGAGCAGCGCAAGGGTCTTGTGGTCGATTTCGCCGCGGTGCCGTTCCTGGATTCGACGGCCGCCAACGTGCTCGGCCGCGTCGCCGCCAAGGCGCACCGCCATGGCATCCGTCTGTTCATCACCGGGGCCTCGCCCGCGGTTCGCCGCGCGCTGCTCACCCATGGCGTGACGCCGCCGCGTGCGCGCTATCGCGAGACGATCGCGCGTGCCGTTGCCGACATCAAGGGCGGCGCGGCGCGGCCCGTGGCCGATGACGCGGCCGCGACCTGACGGCAGCGCAATTCTCAAGCCGGCCGATTTGATCGACACTGCCGCGTCACGGCGGTGGTGCAGGGAATGCTGGATTCGCGTCGCAATATCGCGCTGGCCTGCGCGCTCAGCATGCTGGCGGGCTATGTCGACGGCATCGGCTTCCTGCATCTCGGCGGCCTCTTCGTCTCGTTCATGAGCGGCAACTCCACGCGTCTCGGCGTCAGCCTTGCGGAAGCGCAGTGGTGGCAGGCCGCCAGCGCCCTCGGCCTGATCGCGCTGTTCGTGGCCGGAGCCGCAGCGGGCAGCCTCGTCGTGCTCGGCGGCGGGGCCGAGCGGCAGCCCTGGCTGCTTCTCATTGAAACCGGGCTGCTTGCAGCGGCGGGACTTTGCCATGCCTATGGCCTGTCGAACCTCGCGATCGCGGCCATCGTGCTCGCGATGGGCCTGGAGAACGCCGTGTTCCAGATCGACGGCGGCGCGGGCCTCGGCCTCACCTATGTCACGGGCGCGCTGGTCAAGGTCGGCCAGTTCCTCGCGGCGAGCCTCACCGGCGGGCCACGCTGGAATTGGGTGCCGAACCTGCTGTTGTGGGCGGCGCTCGTTGCGGGCTCGGCGGGCGGCGCGCTCGGCTATGCCCGGATCAACCTCGCCGCGATCTGGTTCGCCGCTGCCGCGGCGCTGGCTTTGGCTGCGATCGTGGCTGCGGCGATGCGGCGGCCGCGCGCTTGACAGAGCCGGCGGGACGCGAAATGGATCGCCTCGAACACGACCCGAGGGAAAGATGACCGCGCCCAGGACTCCCGCAGCCTGTTTGATCGGATGGCCGGCCGCGCATTCGCGCTCGCCGCTGATCCATCGTTACTGGCTGCGCACGCTCGGGATCGAGGGAGGTTACGTCATCGAGGCGGTCCCGCCCGAGGATCTGCGCGACTTCGTGCTGCGGCTGTCGCTGCGCGGCTTCGTCGGCGCCAACGTCACCATCCCGCACAAGGAAGGCGTGCTGGCGCTGTCCACGCCCGATGCGCGCGCCAGGGCCGTCGGCGCTGCGAACACGCTGTGGTTTGCCGACGGCGAGCTGCGCTCGACCAATACCGACGTCGAAGGCTTCATCGGCAATCTCGATGCCGGAGCGGCCGGTTGGGACAAGGCGGAAGAGGCATTGGTGCTCGGGGCCGGCGGTTCCTCGCGCGCGGTCGTGTTCGGCCTGCTCGAACGCGGCATCAAGCGCATCCACCTCGCCAACCGGACCATCGCGCGCGCCGAGACGCTGGCAAGGCAGTTCGGGCCGAACGTGCATCCGATTCCCTGGGACGGCATCAACGACGTGCTGCCGCGCGCAGGACTTCTCGTCAACACGACCTCGCTCGGCATGCACGGCCAGCCTTCGCTCGATGTCGATGTGGCGCGCCTGCCGGACGGGGCGGTCGTCGCCGACCTCGTCTACGTTCCCCTGGTGACGCCGCTGCTGGCGGCTGCGAAGGCGCGCGGCCTGAACACCGCCGACGGTCTCGGCATGCTCCTGCACCAGGCGGTGCGCGGCTTCGAGCTGTGGTTCGGCCAAAGGCCTGCTGTCACGGCCGAGCTGCGTGCGCTGGTCGAGGCCGATCTCACAAAGACTTGAAAGGGTAACGGCGAATAGCACCCCACCTCCGGAGTTCTATCCCCGTGGGGACAATCCGGAGACCGTCATGCCTGTTCAACGTGCAACTTTCACACGTCCGCTCATCGCCGTCGCGATGGTGGCCGCTTCCACCCTCTATGCCGTCGCGCAGAGGGCGCCAGTGCCGACGCGCGTGCGCGGCACGATCGAGAGCGTCAATGGCGACACCATGCAGGTCAAGTCGCGCAGCGGCGAGGACGTCAAGCTTCGCATCGCCCCTGACGTGAACGTGTCGGGCGTTACCAAAATTTCACTCGCCGACATCAAGGTCGGCTCCTTCGTCGGCGCCACCACGGTGCCGGGTCCGGACGGCGGCCAGAACGCGGTCGAGGTCCACGTGTTTCCGGAGAGCATGCGCGGCACCGGCGAGGGCTCGCGGCCCTATGACCTCAAGCCGAATTCCACCATGACCAATGCCACGGTGTCGGAGAGCGTGGTCGGCAATGACGGCCATACGCTGCTGGTGAAGTACAAGGACGGCGAGAAGAAGGTGTTCGTCGCCGACAACACGCCGGTCGTGACCTTCGTGCCCGGCGACAAATCCGAGCTGAAGGCCGGCGCAAAAGTCGTCGCCTTCATGAAGCAGCTGCCGGACGGCTCGTTCGAAACCAACCGCGTCAGTGTCGGCCTCGACGGCCTGACACCGCCGATGTGACGGGGGCTCGCCACATGTCGAAATCAAGCTGGATCCCACGCCTGTTCGTAGCGGCGTTCGCCGTCACTTCCATGTTCTCCGCCTCGGCGCAGCAGTCGCCGACGGTCCGCATCCGCGGCACCATCGAGAGCGTCGACGGCAACACCCTCGGCATCAAGACGCGCGAAGGCAGCGACGTGAAGGTGCGCATGACCGACAACGTCGCGGTCTTCGCCGTGGTGAAGACCTCCCTGTCGGAGATCAAGGACGGCTCCTATATCGGCGTCACCGGCATGCCCCAGCCCGACGGCACGCAGAAGGCGATCGCGGTGCACATCTTCCCGGAAAACCAGCGCGGCGCGGCCGAAGGTTTTCGTCCCTGGGATGCGCGCGCGAACTCGACCATGACCAACGCGACCGTGGCGCAGACGGTGGAAGGCACCGACGGCCAGAACATCACCGTCAAGTACAAGGACGGCGAAAAGAAAGTGGTGGTGCCGCCGGATACGCCGATCGTCACCTTCGTCGCCAGCGACAAATCCGAGATCAAGTCCGGCGCCAAGCTGATCATCTTCGGCGCGGCGAAGAAGGAGGACGGCTCGCTGGAAGCCAACCGGGTCAATGTCGGTCGCGACGGGATTACGCCGCCGATGTGAGGGACGGTGAAGGGGCATCGCTCCCTCGCCCCGTTCTTACGGGGAGAGGGAGGGGTGAGGGGCTGTCACCACGAGTTCGGCTTTCAATTGCAGGTCGGCATCCAACTCCACGGTCACCGGAGGAGTCGGAGGGACTTTCATCTCGGCATCAGCGTGCCCCGCCCCTCACCCGGATTGCGCCGGACGATGCTTCGCATCGCCGGGGCAATCCGACCTCTCCCCGCCGAAGGGCGGGGAGAGGTTTAAGGCTTCGCCTCACACCGCAATGACGTGATCGTCGATCTCGTCGATCCTGTTGACGCCGCACAGGCCCATGGTCGTGAGCAGCTCCTTCTGGATGATGTCGATCGCCTTGGCGACGCCGGCCTGGCCGCCGGCACCCAGGCCATAGGCGTAGGCGCGGCCGATCATGCAGGATTTTGCGCCGAGCGCGAGGGCGCGCATCACGTCCTGGCCGGAGCGGACACCGCCGTCGAACATGATCTCCATCTTCTCGCCGACCGCGTCCACGATCTCCGGCAGCACCTCGATCGAGGACGGCGCGCCGTCGAGCTGGCGGCCGCCATGGTTGGAGACGACCAGCGCCTGCGCGCCGGTCTTGGCGGCTTCCTCGGCGTCCTCGACATCGAGAATGCCCTTGATGATGAGCTTGCCCGGCCAGATGCTGCGGACCCACTCGACGCCCTTCCAGTTCAACGACGTATCGAACTGCGACGCGGTCCATTCGGCGAGGCGGTTGAGATCCTGGGTGTTCTTCACGTGACCTGCGATGTTGCCGAAGGTGCGGCGCTTGCCCTGCAGCACGCCCGAGACCCAGGCCGGCTTGGTCGCGAAATCGATGAATTTCGACAGCGACCATTCGGGTGGGATCGTCATGCCGTTCTTGATGTCGGCATGGCGCTGGCCAATCACTTGCAAGTCGACGGTGAGCACGAGCGCGCTGCATTTCGCCGCCATCGCGCGCTGGATCAATTCCTTGATGAAGCCGCGGTCCTTCATCACGTAGAGCTGGAACCAGAACGGCTTCTCGACATTGGCGGCGATGTCCTCGATCGAGCAGATCGACATCGTCGACTGCGTGAACGGGATGCCGGCGGCCTGCGCGGCGCGGCAGGCGTGGATCTCGCCGTCGCCATGCTGCATGCCCAAAAGGCCCACAGGCGCGAGAATCAGCGGCATGGTCGAGGGCTCGCCGAGGATCGTGGTCGAGGTGTCGCGCTTGGAGACGTCGACCAGGATGCGCTGGCGGAACTTGATCGCCTGCATGTCCTCGCGGTTGGCGCGCAGCGTTTCCTCGGCATAGGAGCCGCGGTCGCAATAGTCGAAGAACGCCTTCGGCACGCGGCGCTGATGCAGCGTGCGCAGGTCGTCGATACAGGTGATGTGCTTCATGAACGTTTCCCCGGCCCGTCTTGCATCAGAAGTCTTGCTTCAGAAGTCTTGCATCGGAAGATCGAGGGGTCATCTAGCATGGTTGGATGCACAGCCAAATCGTTTGGGAGGAGGGCGCCATGAGCAAACCGCAGGGACAGCCGACACCGGAAGAGATCAAGGAGAAGAAGGATCTCGACGACGCGCTGGAGGAGGGCCTGGAAGAGACCTTCCCGGGGTCCGATCCCGTCAACGTCACCCAGCCGGCGCCGAGCCGCCAGGACGGCCATGTGAAGCGTTCCGACTAGGGGCGGGTTCCGCCCCGTTCCGCCCTGTCGGTCGGAAATATAGTGCTAACAATAAGTTACCGGGGCGCCTTGGGCCCTGTCTCGTAATGATTAATCACATTTTTTGAAGCCAAGTTAGCCGCGAAGGCATTATAACGTCTCAGCAAATCAGGGATGCGGGTCCCTTTCGGGCATCCCGTAGTTGTAGAGGGGTCCCTGGTTGTTGCGTGGGGGACGATATGAGCCGCAAATATTTCGGGACGGACGGGATCCGGGGCCGCGCCAACGGACTGATCACGCCGGAGCTCGCGCTCAAGGTCGGCCAGGCCGCAGGACTTGCGTTTCAGCGCGGTGAGCATCGCCACCGGGTCGTGATCGGCAAGGACACGCGTCTGTCCGGCTACATGATCGAATATGCGATGGTCGCGGGCTTCACCTCGGTCGGCATGGACGTGCTGCTGGTCGGCCCGATGCCGACGCCGGCGGTCGCGATGCTGACGAAGTCGATGCGCGCCGATCTCGGCGTGATGATCTCGGCCTCGCACAATCTGTTCGAGGACAACGGCATCAAGCTGTTCGGCCCGCAGGGCTTCAAGCTGTCCGACGACGTCGAGAAGCAGATCGAGCAGCTGCTCGACGAATCCCTCGACAAGCGGCTCGCTCAGAGCGCGAGCCTCGGCCGCGCCCGCCGTATCGACGGCGTGCATGACCGCTACATCGAATTCGCCAAGCGCACGCTGCCGCGCGATCTCTCGCTCGACGGCCTGCGTGTCGTGGTCGATTGCGCCAACGGCGCCGCCTACAAGGTGGTCCCCGAGGCGCTGTGGGAATTGGGCGCCGATGTCGTGCCGATCGGCGTCGAGCCCGACGGTTTCAACATCAACAAGGAATGCGGCTCGACCTCGCCGGAAACGCTGTCGAAGAAGGTGCGCGAGATGCGCGCCGACATCGGCATCGCGCTCGACGGCGACGCCGATCGCGTCATCCTGGTCGATGAGCGCGGCCACACTGTCGACGGCGACCAGCTGCTCGCGGTGATCGCGCAGAGCTGGAAGGAAGACGGCCGGCTGTCGCGGCCGGGCATCGTCGCCACCGTGATGTCCAATCTCGGCCTCGAACGCTTCCTCAAGGGGCAGGGGCTCGATCTCGTGCGCACGCCGGTCGGCGACCGCTACGTGCTCGAGCAGATGCTGAAAGGCGGCTACAATCTCGGCGGCGAGCAGTCCGGCCACATCATCCTGTCCGACTATGCCACCACCGGCGACGGCTTCGTTGCGGCGCTGCAGGTGCTGGCCGTGGTGCAGAAGCTGCGCCGGCCGGTGTCGGAGGTCTGCCACCGTTTCGACCCGCTGCCGCAGATCCTGAAGAACGTCCGCTACAAGAGCGGCAAGCCGCTCGAGGATTCCGACGTCAAATCGGCGATCTCCGACGGCGAGAAGCGGCTCAATGGCCACGGCCGCCTTCTGATCCGCTCGTCCGGCACCGAGCCCGTGATCCGCGTCATGGGCGAGGGCGAGGACCGCCTGCTGGTCGAGGACGTCGTCGACACCATCGTCTCCGCGCTCGGACAGGCCGCGGCCTGAGGCGCATCGCTACGCGAAGCACGATCGTAGCCCGGATGGAGCGCAGCGAAATCCGGGGATCGCGCCCGCGGACATAGACGTCCCGGATTACGCTTCGCTCCATTCGGGCTACGAATTCCCCGGACCCTCATGGTGAGGTGCCCGCCAACGACGGGCGTCTCGAACCAAGCAGGGCGTGTCGCCTCACGGTGAAACCGGCACGTGCATTCCAGCCATCGACGATTGGCGGTGGATCGGCCGCAGCCGGCATCGTAGTTAGGCGGTGCGGCAATCTGTCGTGCCGCGCCGGGATGCTCCATTGAACAAGCCTGTCGTCGTCTCCGAGGAAACGCTGACCGAGCCGGTCGTCGTCAGCGACGTGGCGCCCGCCGCCCGGGCTGCCGCAGGGCCGGCCTATGTCGTGCTTGCCGGCATCAGTTTCTCGCACTTCCTCAACGACACCATGCAGTCGCTGATCGCCTCGGTATATCCGATCCTGAAGGACACCTATGCGCTCGACTTCGCGCAGATCGGCATGATCACGCTGGCCTTCCAGTTCACGGCCTCGCTGCTCCAGCCGGTGGTCGGCCATTACACCGACAAGAAAGCGCAGCCCTATTCGCTGTCGATCGGCATGGCCTCGACCTTCTTCGGCCTGCTGCTGCTCAGCGCCGCGCACCAATATCTCGTCATCCTGATTGCCGCCGCACTCGTCGGTCTCGGCTCGGCGGTGTTTCACCCGGAATCCGCGCGCATCGCGCGGCTCGCCTCCGGCGGCCGCTATGGTTTTGCGCAATCGGTATTCCAGCTCGGCGGCAGCTTCGGCACGTCGATGGGGCCGGTGCTGGCGGCGCTGATCGTGGTGCCGTTCGGGCAGGGCAGCATCGCCTGGTTCTCATCGATCGCGTTCCTCGCGATCGTCATTCTCTGGCGCATCGGCCGCTGGTATGAGCCGCAGATCAAGGCGAAGAAGACGGCGACGGTTCAGGCCCATCCCGACGCGCCGAGCTCGCGCCGCGTCGCGGTTGCGCTTGCCGTGCTGGTGGCGCTCTTGTTCTCGAAGCAGCTCTACGTCTCGAGCCTGTCGAGCTACTACATCTTCTATCTGATCGACCGCTTCGGCGTGTCGACGCAGGCGGCGCAGATCTATCTCTTCATCTTCCTTGCCGCGAATGCGGTCGGCGCATTCTTCGGCGGTCCGCTGGGCGATCGCTTCGGCCGCAAGATCGTGATCTGGATCTCGATCCTCGGCGCGCTGCCGTTCACGCTGGCGCTGCCCTATGCCGGGCTCTATGCGAGCGCGGTGCTATCGGTGATCATCGGCCTGATCATCTCTTCGACGACGTCGTCGATCATCGTGTTCGCGCAGGAACTGGTGCCGCACCGCTTCGGCATGATCTCCGGCGTGTTCTTCGGCGTTGCCTTCGGCATCGGCGGCCTGGGTGCCGCCGTGCTCGGCAAGCTCGCAGATCACACCTCGATCGAGTTCGTCTACCAGGTCTGTGCCTGGCTGCCGGCGATCGGCCTGCTTGCGGTGTTCCTGCCCAAGCTGCCGCAGCACCTGCGTTAACAAATCCTGTCTCGCTGCATTGCGGCTTCATCAATCGTTAGCAATTGGGGGCGCCGGGGCGCCGCATTTTTGCAACGCTTCTGCTGCATGCGCGCGAGTGGTGAGAAAAAATCAACCTTAAAAATTAGGGTTAAGTGGCGCTTAAACATTTGGTGCCATCGTCCTCCCGTGAGTTTCCAGAACGTGGGGCGTCAGCATTTTGCCTCACCGGCCATAAGGACGAAGCCAAATGCGTAGCGTTAAGTCTCTCCTTGCCGCAGGTGCGGCGACCCTCATCTCGTCGATGGCGTTCGCCGCCGATATGCCGATCGCCGCTCCGCCTCCCATGTACGCGCCGCCGGCTCCGCCCGCCGACTTCGGCGGCTGGTATCTCCGCGGCGACATCGGCATGACCAACCAGAGCGCCAAGCGGATCGACAGCGCGACCGCGCAGACGTTCCCGACCCAGACCGTGGGCCTCGGCTTCGATAGCTCGCCGCTGTTCGACCTCGGCGTCGGTTATCGCTTCAACAACTGGTTCCGCACCGACGTGATCGGCCAGTATCGCGGCAAGGCCAATCTGCACGGTTCGGACAACGTCACGCTCAGCGCGACTGACTTCGAAGCCAACAACTACTCCGGCAGCAAGTCCGAGTGGGTCGTCATGGCCAACGCCTATGTCGATCTCGGCACCTGGTGGTGCATCACCCCGTTCATCGGCGCCGGTGTCGGCGGTTCCTACAACAAGCTCAGCGGCTTCCGTGACGACGGCACCCGGATCAATCCCGGCGGGCTCTCCAACAGCGTGACCTACTTCGCCGACAACGGTAAGTGGAATTTCGCCTGGGCCGCCCATGCTGGTCTCGCCTACAAGGTCAGCCCCGGCCTCACCGTCGAACTCGCCTACAGCTATATGGATCTCGGCGACGCCAATCCCGGCAACTTCCGCGCCTACGACAACAGCATCTCGGGCCCGTCGACGATCAAGGTCAAGGACATCACCTCGCATGACGTGAAGCTCGGCGTGCGTTGGGATCTGAGCAGCCCGCCGGCCTACATGCCGCCGCCGCTCGTCACCAAGGGCTGATCGTCAGCTCCATCGTTTAACGTCTCTTAACGGCGCGGGATCATCCCGCGCCGTTTTGCTTTGCATATTTTTCATGGCGGGCGGCGACGAAAACGTCAGACGCAACCATTGGTTAAGGTTAACGAGCCATGATCACGAGTGAAAGTTCGAGTTCGATGGAGCGTTGCAATGCGTAGGCTGATGTTGGCGGCGGCGATGTTGGGGACGGTGTCTGCCGCGCAAGCGGCCGACATGCCGGATCTGCCCATCCTGCGCGGCGGCTTCACCGACGGCCTGTCGAAGACGACGCGCAACTGGGACGGCGTCTATGCCGGCGGCAGCTTCGGCTACTCCTCGGCATCGACCGATTTCAGCCAGAGCGTCGTCGGCCTGACCAATTTCATCTTCCGCGACAGCGTGCTGCAAGGGCCGACGTCGTCGTGGTCGCTCCTTAACAAGACCACGACGCAAGGCGCAAATTTCGGCGGCTTCGTCGGCCGCAACTGGCAATGGTACGATGCCGTTCTCGGCCTCGAGGGCACCTACACCTATTTCAACAAGATTTCCTCGCAGTCGTCCGGCTCCAATTCGCTCGATATCGTCAACCCG
This sequence comes from Bradyrhizobium sp. Mp27, assembly GCF_029953005.1. Taxonomy (NCBI): domain Bacteria; kingdom Pseudomonadati; phylum Pseudomonadota; class Alphaproteobacteria; order Hyphomicrobiales; family Nitrobacteraceae; genus Bradyrhizobium; species Bradyrhizobium sp. Mp27. The sequence continues at coordinate 26,119 of NZ_JASAUS010000071.1, forward strand.
CCTGGTGACGTCCAGCCCACCGGCGTGACCAACCACTATCTCACGACATTGACCGGCACCGCCGCGGCGACCGTCAAGGACATGGTCACGCTGCGCGGGCGCGTGGGTTGGGACGGCGGCGATTTCATGCCTTACGCGTTCGCCGGCGCGGCGGTCGGCCGCATGGACGTCTCCCGCACCGTGACGAGCGATGTGAAGCTGCGTCAGGATGCGACCGTCCAGGACGCATTCGGTAACGTCATCACCATCATCGGAACGCCGCAGCAAGTTCCGGCGCAGTCGCAGACGCAGACCCAGCACCGGACCAACAATTTCGTGGTCGGCTGGGTCGCCGGTCTCGGACTGGAGTACTGCCTGTGGGAAGGATTGTTCGCACGGGTGGAATATGAATACGTGAAGTTCTCTCCCGTCATGAACACGTCGGTGACGCTGAACAATGCGCGCGTCGGCCTCGGTTACAAGTTCTGACGCTGCTTCGCCGCGACGCGGTTGACAGGTTCCCTCCGTCCTGATGCTCTGTCGCTCCAAAACGGGGCGACGGCGATGAAGATCTACGGCGACACGAATTCCGGCAATTGTCTCAAGGTGAAGTGGGTCTGCGACAAGCTCGCGCTGCCTTACCAATGGATCGAGATCGACACCCGCAAGGGCGAGACGCGCACGCCGCAATTCCTGAAGATGAACGGCGCGGGCCAAGTGCCCACCGTCGCCTTCGACGACGGCCGCACGCTGGCGCAGTCCAATGCTATCATCCGCTACCTCGCCCGCGACAGCGCGCTCGTTCCGCGCGATGCCTTCACTGCGGCCAAGATGGACGAATGGCTGTTCTGGGAGCAGTACAGCCACGAGCCCTATATCGCGGTGTGCCGTTTCCAGCTGGTCTATCTCGGCAAGGACGCATCTGAGCTCGACCCTGACAAGGTCAAGCGCGGCTATGCGGCGCTCGACCGCATGGAGCAACATCTCGCGGCAAGCCGCTTCTTCGCCGGCGAGGAAGTTTCGCTCGCCGACGTCTCGCTGCTCGCCTATACCCGCCTCGCGCATGAAGGTGGCTTCGATCTCGGCCGCCACGCCGCCATCCGCCGCTGGATCGGCGAGGCCGAAGCCTGGCTCGGCCTTCCACCGGCGCGCTGAGAGTCGCGCTGATTCTTGGAGTTTCCCGACATGAACGAGAAGTCCGTCTCCATCCGTCCCGCGCGCCGCGAGGACGTTGCGGCGATCGTCGCCATGCTTGCCGACGATCATCTCGGGCGCGCCCGCGAGCGCGTGGAGGATCCGCTGCCTGAGGTCTATTACCAAGCGTTCGAGCGGGTCGCGCGCGATCAAAATCTCACGCTCGTGGTGGCAGAGAGCGAGGGCAGGGTGGTCGGCTGCTTGCAACTCGCGATCTTACCGGGCATCAGCACGCAAGGCGGCATCCGCGGTCTGCTCGAAGATGTCCGCGTTGCTTCCGATTGTCGCAGCCGCGGCATCGGCGAGCAGCTGGTGCAACGGGCGGTCGCGGAAGCGAAAGCGCGCGGCTGCAATCTGGTCGAACTGCTGACGCATCAGAGCCGAACAGATGCGCAGCGCTTCTACAAGCGGCTCGGGTTCGCTGCGAGTCACGTCGGCATGACTGTCCGCTTTTGACGCAGCTCGTCGCGAGCCTTGCGCGATCAGCAAATTCGGATCGCGCATTCGTTCATATTAAGAGCCGGTAAACTACCCAGCCGTCGTTCACGTTGAGCCGGGAACGAACGGTGCTACGGCAGCGTCAGACACCGGGCTCGGTCGGTTCGGGGATTTCGATGACAAGCTATTCCATGATCAAGGTCGGCAACGATTACGTCGTGCAGGCCAATGACAAATGCATTTTGAAAGTCGGCAGCCGCCGTCGTGCCGCGCAATTGATCAGCGATGCCACGGACTTGCTGAACGCGCTTGCCGTGGTCGAATCCCCCAAGATTGCGCCGGAAGCGCCTTCACTCCAGCGTGAGACGCCGGAACTTCCTTGACGACTCTTCCCGTTTCCCGTATCAGCCGCGGCGGGACACCTCCCCCCAACGGGAGGCTTACTATCTGGAAGGGTAGATCATGACTGTAGCGAAGCCCGCTTCGCGGCCGAACGTGCCGCATTTCTCCTCCGGCCCCTGCGCCAAGCGCCCCGGCTGGAACGCCCAAAATCTCAAGGACGCAGCGCTCGGCCGTTCGCATCGCGCGAAGGTCGGCAAGACCAAGCTCAAGCTCGCGATCGATCTGACGCGCGAAGTGCTTGAAGTGCCCGCCGATTATCGCATCGGCATCGTGCCGGCGTCCGACACCGGCGCGGTCGAGATGGCGCTGTGGTCGCTGCTCGGTGCGCGGCCCGTCACCACGCTCGCCTGGGAATCCTTCGGCGAGGGCTGGGTCAGCGACATCGTCAAGGAATTGAAGCTCAAGGACGTCACCAAGCTCAACGCTGCCTATGGTGAAATCCCCGACCTCTCCAAGGTCGATCCCAACAGCGACGTCGTCTTCACCTGGAACGGCACCACCTCCGGTGTGCGCGTGCCGAACGCCGACTGGATCAGCGCGACCCGCGAAGGTCTGACCATTTGCGACGCCACTTCGGCTGCGTTCGCGCAGCCGCTCGACTGGGCCAAGCTCGACGTCGTCACCTTCTCCTGGCAGAAGGCGCTCGGCGGTGAAGCCGCGCACGGCATGCTGATCCTGTCGCCCCGCGCGGTGGAGCGGCTCGAGACCTACAAGCCGGCCTGGCCGCTGCCGAAGATCTTCCGCATGACCAAGGGCGGCAAGATCAACGAAGGCATCTTCGTCGGAGAGACCATCAACACGCCGTCGATGCTGTGCGTCGAGGATTATCTCGATGCGCTGAACTGGGCCAAGTCGATCGGCGGCCTTAAGGCGCTGATCGCGCGCGCCGACGCCAACACCAAGGTGCTGGCCGATTGGAAGGCGAAGACGCCCTGGATCGACTTCCTGGCCAAGGACGCCGCGATCCGCTCCAACACCTCGGTGTGCCTGAAGTTCACCGATCCCGCGATCACCTCGCTCTCCGAGGACGCGCAGGCCGACTTCTCCAAGAAGCTGGTCGCGCTGGTCGAGAAGGAAGGCGCGGGCTACGACTTCGCCTACTACCGCGATGCGCCGGCCGGCCTGCGCATCTGGTGCGGCGCCACGGTCGAGGCGAAAGACGTCGAGCTGCTCACGCAGTGGATCGACTGGGCGTTTGCCGAGACCAAGGCGCAGCTCGCCAAGGCCGCTTGAGCTTCTGACCCTCCCCTGGAGGGGGAGGGTCGACGCACCGTCAGGTGCGGCGGGGTGGGGTGATTTCTCCACGCGGCGCACCGGCGAGTTTCGAATCTGTAGCTTCACCCCACCCCGGCGCTATGCGCCGACCCTCCCCCTCCAGGGGAGGGTGTGAAGGAAGACACCATGACCAAACCCAAAGTTCTCATTTCCGACGCGCTCTCTCCCGCCGCCGTGCAGATCTTTAGGGATCGCGGCGTGGAGGTCGACTTCCAGCCCAACCTCGGCAAGGACAAGGACAAGCTTGCCGAGATCATCGGCAACTACGACGGCCTTGCCATTCGCTCCGCGACCAAGGCGACCGCAAAAATCCTCGAGAAGGCGACCAACCTCAAGGTGATCGGCCGCGCCGGCATCGGCGTCGACAATGTCGAGATTCCCGCCGCCACGGCCAAGGGCATCATCGTGATGAACACGCCGTTCGGCAATTCGATCACGACCGCCGAGCACGCCATCACGCTGATGCTGGCGCTCGCCCGCGAGATCCCGCAGGCCGACGCTTCGACCCAGGCCGGCAAGTGGGAGAAGAACCGCTTCATGGGCGTCGAGATCACCGGCAAGGTGCTCGGTGTCGTCGGTTGCGGCAACATCGGCTCGATCGTCGCCGACCGCGCGCTCGGCCTCCGCATGAAGGTCGTCGCCTTCGATCCGTTCCTGTCGCCGGAGCGTGCCAAGGACATCGGTGTCGAGAAGCTCGAGCTCGACGATCTCTTGAAGCGCGCCGACTTCATCACGCTGCACACCCCGCTCACCGAGAAGACCAAGAACATCATCGATGCATCCGCGATCGCCAAGATGAAGAAGGGCGTGCGCCTGATCAACTGCGCCCGCGGCGGCCTGGTCGACGAGCAGGCGGTGGTCGATGCGCTGAATTCCAAGCATATCGCCGGTGCCGCCTTCGACGTCTTCGTCGAGGAGCCTGCGAACGCGAACGTGCTGTTCGGCCATCCCAACGTGATCTGCACGCCGCATCTCGGCGCCTCCACCACGGAAGCGCAGGAGAACGTCGCGCTCCAGGTCGCCGAGCAGATGTCGGATTACCTGCTCACCGGCGCGATCTCGAACGCCGTCAACTTCCCGTCGATCACGGCGGAAGAAGCGCCGAAGCTGAAGCCGTTCATCTCGCTCGCCGAGAAGCTCGGCTCGTTCGCCGGCCAGCTCACCGAGAGCGGCATCCTCAAGGTGCAGATCACCTATGAGGGCCACGTCGCCGAGATGAAGATCAAGGCGATCACCTCGGCCGTGCTGTCGGGCCTGCTGCGGCCGATGCTGGGCGAGGTCAACGTGGTGTCCGCGCCGGTCGTCGCCAAGGAGCGCGGCATGGTGGTGGACGAGATCGTGCGCGCCGCCCAGAGCGACTACGAGAGCCTGATTACCGTCACGGTGGCGACGGAGCGCCAGGAGCGCTCGGTCTCCGGCACCGTGTATCATGATGGCAAGCCGCGCCTCGTCGACGTCAAGGGCATCCGCGTCGACGCCGAGTTCGGCAAGTCGATGATCTACGTGACCAACGAGGACAAGCCGGGCTTCATCGGCAAGTTCGCGAGCCTCTTGGGTGACGCCAAGATCAACATCGCGACCTTCCATCTCGGCCGCGTCGCGCCGGGCTCCGATGCCATCGCGCTGATCGAGGTCGACGGCGTCGTGCCGCCCGAACTGCTCGCCAAGGTGCAGGCCCTGCCGCAGGTCAAGCAGGTCAAGGCGCTGACGTTCTGAGGCGCTCGCGCGCCACGGAATGACGGCCGTCATATATTCCGACCTGCGGAACAATCACGCCGCCCTCCCGAGAGGGCGGCGTTTTTGTTGATGCCGCGGCCCGCTTTATTTCTCCCAAGCCAGCCGAACTTTGTGTACCAATGGTGCGAGGACGCTCCGTTCAAAATCGTACGAAAAGGGAGAAGACAATGCGTGAAGCCGTCATCGTTTCCTATGCACGCACGGGCCTCGCCAAGTCTGGCCGCGGCGGGTTCAACATCACGCCGCCGATGTCGCTCGCGGCCCACGCCATCCAGCACGCGGTCGACCGCGCCGGCGTCGAGAAGGACTATGTCGAGGACTGCTATCTCGGCAATTGCGCCCATGGCGCGCCGAACATCGGCCGTCAGGCCGCGCTGCTCGCGGGCCTGCCGACGACCACGGCCGGCGTCTCCGTGAACCGCTTCTGCTCCTCGGGCCTGCAGACCATCGCGATGGCCGCCAACTCGATCCGCTCCGACGGCGCCGACTGCATCGTTGCCGGCGGCGTCGAGAGCATCTCGATCCCGGGCGGCGGTTCGCCGAAGGAATCGATCGATCCGGAGCTGCTCAAGGTCGCGCCCGATATCTTCATGGCGATGATCGACACCGCCGACATCGTCGCCGAGCGCTACAAGCTCAGCCGCGAATACCAGGACGAGTTCTCGCTGGAATCGCAGCGCCGCATGGCCGCGGCCCAGCAGGCGAACAAGTTCAAGGACGAGATCGTCCCGATGAAGACCAGGATGAAGGTCGTCGACAAGGCGACCAAGGCGGAATCGATCGTCGATTACGTCGTCGATCGCGACGAGTGCAATCGCCCTGAAACCACGCTGGAAGGATTGGCAAAACTCGAGCCGGTGAAGGGCCCCGGCAAGTTCGTCACCGCCGGCAATGCCAGCCAGCTCTCGGACGGCGCCGCCGCCGTGGTGCTGATGGAAGCCAAGGATGCCGAGAAGCGCGGCCTCAAGCCGCTCGGCCGGTTCGTCGCCTGGGCGACTGCCGGCTGCGAGCCCGACGAGATGGGCATCGGCCCGGTGTTCGCGATCCCGAAGCTGCTGAAGCGCACCGGCCTGAAGATCGACGACATCGATATTTGGGAGCTCAACGAAGCCTTCGCGAGCCAGTGCCTCTACTCGCGCGACAAGCTCGGCATCGATCCCGCCAAGTACAACGTCAACGGCGGCTCGATCGCGATCGGACATCCCTTCGGCATGACCGGCGCGCGTCTCACCGGCCACATCCTCCAGGAAGGTGCGCGCCGCAAGGCCAAGTGGGGCGTCGTGACCATGTGCATCGGCGGCGGCCAGGGCGGCGCCGGCCTGTTCGAGATCTACAGCTGAGCCAAATGCCCGGAATGTGAAAGGCACGGCGCCGCAGGCGCCGTGCCTTTTTCGTTGCGGATCGATCGCCACGAAACTATACAGCTCGTGTCGGAAAAGGCAGATTTGGTCTGGTAAGCCCAAATCCTTTCGGTAACGAAAGCTCTGGTCTTTGGCCTTGTGCACGAGATCCCCGCGACGAGCATCGGACGCCACCAGGGCGCCCAATCGTTCGTCCGTGTGATTCTCAAGCTCAGGGAACGCTCCGGTCGAACATCGACCTCAGGAGCGTCCCATGCACGATCAATCTTCGAATCCATACGACGTCGTCATTGCCGGTGCCGGTCCCGTCGGCCTGTTTCTCGCGTGCGAGTTGCGGCTCGCTGGTCTCCAGGTTCTGGTGCTGGAGCAATCGCAAGATCCGCATTCGGCCCTGAAGCAACTCCCGTTTGGCCTGCGCGGTCTTTCGATCCCCACACTCGAGGCCTTTCACCGGCGCGGCCTGCTGGAACAGATCGTGGCCGCGCAGCAGCTTGCCTCAGGCGCGATCAAGAGCGCAGCCCACTGGATGCAGCAGACGCGACGGCCCGCGGGTCATTTCGCCGGCATCCAGTTCTATCAGGACAACATCGATGTCACGAAGTGGTCCTGGCGTCTGCCAACGTCGGCCGATGCCAACCTTGCTGTCGATATGGAAACGCTCGAATCCGTTCTGGCTGCGCGCGCATGCAGCATGGGCGTCGAGATCCGGCGCGGTTTTGGCGTGAATGCCGTTGTCGCCTCGAGCGAAGACGTGACAGTGCAGGCGGCCGGCGAGACCTTCCGGGCACGCTGGCTTGTCGGATGCGACGGCGCCCGCAGCACGGTACGCAAGACTGGCGGCTTTGACTTCGTCGGCACCGACCCCGAGTTCACGGGCTATTCCATCGATGTCGAGCTGGCCGATCCGGACAAGCTTCGTCACGGCCGCAACTACACGCTCGCCGGCATGTATACCTATGCGCAGCCCGGGACGATCGCGATGGTCGATTTCGACGGCGGAGCTTTCCACCGCACCGAGCCGATCACGCGCGAGCATGTGCAGAGCGTCCTGCGTCGCGTCTCCTGCACCGACGTCACCGTCACGGCGCTTCGGCTCGCCGCTACCTGGACGGATCGGGCCCATCAGGCAACCACGTATCGCAGAGGGCGGGTGCTCCTCGCGGGCGACGCTGCTCACATCCATTCGCCGCTGGGCGGCCAGGGCCTCAATCTCGGTCTCGGCGATGCGATGAACCTGGGCTGGAAACTGGCGGCGACGATCCGCAGGCAAGCACCGGCCGATCTCCTCGACAGCTATTCGCGCGAGCGGCATCCCGTGGGCGCGCAAATCCTCGACTGGTCGCGCGCGCAGGTCGCGATCATGCGGCTGACACCGAGCACCCGCGCGCTCCAAGCCATCATTCGCGATCTCATCGAGACGCGGGACGGTGCGACCTATTTCGCCGAGCGCGTGCGCGGCGTTTCGCTCCGCTACGATCTCGGTGGCAGCCATCCGCTGATGGGACGGAGCGCGCCGGATTTCGAGTTGCGCGACGGGACGACGGTTGGAGAACGCCTCAGGACGTCGAAAGGCCTGCTGCTGGATTTCGACGCGCGTTCACCGCTTCAGGCGCTCGCAAGTCGCTGGGGCGACCGGATCACCTATGTCGCGAGCGAGGCGAGGGATCGGCTGGGTCTGAGCGCCGTGCTGCTGCGTCCCGATGGCTTCGTCGCGTGGGCCAGTGACGGCATACCCGACGATGAGGAGGCTGCTCAGGCGGCGGCGAGATGGTTCGGTGACCCCACGATCACGTCTGCGTAGCCCGCATGCGCGGAGCGTATGCGGGACCTTCCCGGGTATCGCTTCGCTCACCTCGGCTACGTAGCTGTTCCGCCGCCGCTACGCCCCCACCGCCACCGGTGCGAACACCACCTCGATCAGCGTGCCGGAATTGCCCGCGCTCTTGATGTTGAACCGGGCGCGGTTGGCTTCGACCAGGGCCTTGGTCAATGACAGGCTCAGCGCCGAGCTGTCCGCGGCATCGCCGGGCGGTGGCGTGCGGAACGGCTCCATCGCGGCGGCGACCTCGCGCTCGCTCAGGCCGTGGCCGGTGTCGCGTATGCGCAACGCAATCTCGCCGCGGTCGGTGAGCGCGGTCGAGACGATGACCTGGCCGCCGGCGCTGGCGAGCCGGATCGAGTTCGAGATCAGGTTCATGGTGATCTGCCGCATCGCGCGCGCGTCCACGCTCACCTGCGGCAACGCATGCCCGAGCGAGGTGCGGATGATGATGCGCTCGCGGTTGGCCTGCGGCTGCATCACCGTGACGCAGGCTTCGACGAGATCGTTGAGATTGAGGTTGGCGAAATTGAGATCGAGCTTGCCGGTCTCGATCCGCGACAGCTCCAGCAGATCGTCGATGATGGTGATGACGCGCTCGCCGGAGGCGCGGATGTCCTTCATGTATTCGCCGTAGCGCTCGTTGCCGAGCGTGCCGAAGCGTTCGGAGATCATCACCTCGGCGAAGCCGATGATGGCGTTGAGCGGCGTGCGGATCTCGTGGCTGATCCGCGCCAGCATGTCGGCCTTGGCATTCGCCGCGCCGTCGGCGAGACGGCGGGCGTTTTTGAGCTCGCTCTCGCCCTTCTTGCTCTGCGAGAGGTCGCGGAACACGGCGAAGAAGTTCGGGCCGTCGGGCCTGGTGCGGCCCATGATCATGGCGAGCGGAATGACGCCGCCCTTCTTCTCGCGCCCCAGCACCTCGCGGCCGTGGTCGAGCAGGCTCGCGATGTCCTGGCTCTTGAGGTTTTCGAGATAGTCGATCACGACATGCTGACTCTCCGGCGCGAACAGCGTCACCAGGTTCCGCTGCCTCAGCGCTTCGCCGTCATAGCCGAACAGCGCTTCAGCGCTGCGGTTGCAGGCGTGGATGTTGCCTTCGGCATCGAACATGACGATGCCCTCGGCGGTGGTGTCGAGGATCGCGGCGAGATCCTCGGCGTCGGCATCGCCGGCCTCGGGCTCGAGCTCGGGCGCGTAGGGGAAGGACTCTGCGACGACGGATTCGACGACGACAGGCGGCGCGACGGCAGGCGCGGCAACGACTGTTGCGGCTTGCGGCAGCGCGCAGATCAGCGCATGCGCGCTCGCGCCGTCCCAGTCGATCGTGTGCAGATGCGCCTCGGTGGTCGGAAGCGGCTCTTGGCCGTTGGCGAGCGTCGCGCTGATCGTCACCGGCGTGCCGGCTTGCGACGTGCTGCTCGCCGACGATACGCCGGGCTCGACATAGAGCGCATCGAGCCCGCCGGCATCCTCGAGCGCGCCCAGGCTGGAATAGCCCATGCGCGCGAGGAAGGCGGGGTTGGCGTAGAGCAGCCGGTCGAGCCGGTAGATCAAAATGCCCGTCGGCAGCAGATCGAGCAGCGCGCGGTCGCGCACGCTGTGGCCCTGCGCGGGCAGCGCGGGTTCGGTCAGCCACTCGGCCGGCGCGTGCGGCGCCTCGGGCTCGGGCATCGGAGGTTCGGGCGCGGTTTCCGTCGGCGGCTCGGCCGTGACGGCGGCGATCGTCTCGCGTTCGCGTTCGAGTCGCTCGGACAATTGCCGGGCGAGCTCGTTGAACGCGCTGTTCTCGACCGGAGTCAGCGTCGGCGATCGCGCATCGCCGGGCGGGCGGAACGGCACGACATTGGGAGGCGTTTCCACTGGTGTTTCCGGATCGGTTGGGTGTGAATTCGCGTCGGCTACGGGTTCGGGCAGTGCGGGTTCAGGTATCGGCTCAGGCTCGGGTGCGGGCGGCTCGATTGGCGGAGGCGGTGCCTCCGCCACGGGCTCCGGCTCGGGATCGACGACGTCGGCGGAGAGGCCGTGCTGTGCGGGCGGCGCGGCGAACAGCTCAAAGCGCCTGAGCGCATCGAGCCGGTTCAGTCCGTCGAGATCGCGACAGACGCCAAAGCCCCTGAAGCCCGTGAAATTGCGCTCGCGGTCGTAGACCGGCAGGCCCGCGAGCTCGACCGGCAGATGCTCGCCGCCATCGGCCGGCCAGTTCACGGTGATCCCGGCCCAGGTGTCGTGGCTTGCAAGCGCCTGCGCCACGCGGCCATCAGGGTCGAGCGCAAATTCGTCGGCGATCTCGCGCCAAGGGCGGCCGAAGCCGGCGGCGGTGTGCGCACCGATCAGGTGGATGAACTCGTCTGAGCCGAGCACAAAGCGCCCCTTCGCATCCATCTGCCACAGGAAGCGCAGCGGATGCTGACGCGGTGCGGACGGCTCCGCTGGCGGCGGTTCGACCATGTGGGAGGTGATCGGCGCGGCCTGCGGCGACACAATGGCCTCTCGCGGGTTTTCAACCGAAGTTTTGGGCGCGGCGTCGACCACTTCGCTGATCGTGTCCTGGGCAGGCGCTTCGGCCGCCTCGGGGATCGTGACGACCTCCGGCATCGCGTCGCTCGTGGCGTGCGCGTCCGCGATCGTCTCCGATGGCGGGGCGGTCTCGGTCGGAGCCGGCGCTTCGACCGGCTCGGCGAATGCGTCGAACAGCGCGATTCCGGATGCAGCCTCGTTCGACTGCGCAGGCTGCGCATGGTCCGGCACCGCAGCCGGAGGGGCCGGCGGCGGAGCCTCGGGCGCGGGCCGAGCATCTTGCTCGCGCGCGACGGTCTTTTCGACAGCGGGCGCCGCCTGCCGGGCGGCCGGCTCGATCAGCGCGACCAAGCCGACATCGGCGCCGACGCCGAGCAGCACCATCTGGCCGATGCCGATCGGCGTCTCGGCGCGGCCTTTCGCCAGCGCATCGCTGCGGGCCTGATCGAGGCCGGCATCGCCGAGATCGCGGAAGCCGAGCAGGGAGCGGGCGGCTTCGCTGGCGCCGACGAACAGGCCGTCGGGCGCGAACGCCGCCATCGGCACCTTGGCGCCCTCGACGAGACGATGCAGGCGTTCGACCAGCGGCATGGAGCGCAGCGTCGGGTCCATCGCGGTGACGAGCACGCCGGAGCTTCCATCGGCGAAGTCGAGGCGGGCGCAGGCGCAGGTCATCAGCATGCCCAAGCGGGCGCCGAAGCCGTGCAGCCGTTCCAGCCTGATCGCGCCGTTCGGCGCCAGCCGGCGCGCGAGCCGGGCGACCTGGCGGCGATGGCTGTCCGCCGGGCCGAAGGTCCTGTCCGCGAGCGCTGTGCCATTGGCCGCGCCAAACAGCCTTGCGCCGACCGGATTGGCCCAGAGCACGCGCGTGCCGTCGATCGACCAGAGCCAGGCGGGCAGCGGGGAGGTCGCGTGCACGGCCAGCCGGGGATCGCCCACGCCTCGCAACTGGAAATCCGAACTCGTCATCCGACCGGCTTCAAGTCTCGCTTAGTAGCATCAGGGTGCGAGGCTGCCGGAATGACAGCCTTAAGAAAGGGTTACTATCGCGCGCAGGCGCGGGCAGGTCCACGGCTCCGGTCTACACGGCCAAGCCTAAAGCCGCGATAACCTTAATGTAGCCGCCCCCGCAAGCCGCAGCCCCGCGGCATCCGCAGGATTCGCGGGCCAGCCGCGCGGCGATGGATACGGCCAAGCCCAGGCACTGAGATTTTGCCGAAAGCGCACGCTGGCGCGGCATCACAGCTGCCCATCCTCCCCTGGAGGGGGAGGATCGGTTCGCATGCAGCGAAGCGCAATGCGAACCGAGGTGGGGTGACAGCGGTTCTGCAGACGCGGTGCCCAAGTGGAGAGATCACCCCACCCCGCTCGCGCTTCCGCGCGATCGACCCCCGAGCGAGCTCTGCTCGTCTCGCCCCTCCAGGGGAGGGTAAGAAAGCCGCCCAGCAGGCACCCAGCTACCTCAACCCTGAGTTCCCCGGATCAGGAACCTCATCCTGACCGCGATTAAATTTCGCGGCGCAGCCCGGATCACGTTTGCGTTGCACAATGTTGACATCTTAGGCAGCAATAGTGATGGGCACTGGGCGAGCCAACTCATTCGTTTCGCGTTCCAGTCTTCGTTCCCGCTGAATTTGAGGCCTAGGTCGGGGCCGGCGGGCGCGCCAGAAGGCTCACTCCATTTTTTCATTAGCGTGAGGGACATCCATGACAGGTGCGACTGATCCGTTTTCTGCCTCGATCATTCCGTTCGAGGTTCCCGAGCAGATGCGTGCGTTCGCCGAGAAGGGCGTGTCGCAGGCCCGCGAGAGCTACGCCAAGTTCAAGGACGCGGCCGAGACCCACAACGGCACCGTCGAGGCCGTGTTCACCTCCGCCAACAAGGGCGCGAGCGAGTACACCGCCAAGCTGGTGGAGTTCATGAAGGCCAACACCAGCTCCCAGCTGGACTTCGCCCAGCAGCTGTTCGGCCTCAAGTCGCCGGCGGAAGCGCTGGAGCTGTGGACCGGCCACACCCGCACCCAGCTCGAGACCTTCCAGTCCCAGGCCAAGGAGCTGGTCGAGCTCGCCCAGCGCGTCGCCGCCGAGACCGCCGAGCCGATCAAGGCCTCTGCCTCGAAGTTCTACAAGCCCGCCGCCTGATCAGGCCGGCTGGTTTAAATTAAGAAACCCGGGCCTAGAGCCCGGGTTTTGCTTTGGAAATAACCTCGTCGGAAGCGCGATTCTCGGGTTTTGCGGCCTTGCCAAAAACGCCCGTTGCACCTAGTTTCCGCCCCGTCCAGCCCCCCTTAGGTCGACGGCCCGCCCAGGCGCCCAAGGCGGCTCGCAAGGATGCAGTTGTAGCTCAGTTGGTTAGAGCGCCTGTCTGTGGAACAGGAGGTCGGTGGTTCGAGCCCACCCAACTGTACCAACAAAAACAAATACTTACAGAAATCATCGAACGCTTGCGGATTGTTGTAGCTACCAGATAGCTACCACGAGAGCGCTAGTGTGCCAGGCACGTGAATTTCGGTCGCGCTCAAGCGAGCGCAATGCACGTTGCCCAGATGCCGCTTAGTCCGGCCTGTGGGTTGCGGTCGGTGTGAATGAAAATGAAGGGACTCGCACCGACATAGTCTCGGATCCGCCGGTCGATCGAACTCAACTTGTAACGAGCGTTTCCGCGAGGCTCTCGCGTTGGGCGACATCTCTGCGGTTGAAGGTGACATTGTCGATGCGTTGGATGCCTTTCAAATCGATTTAGATGGACGGAGCGTAGCGTATCCTAAGCTAGGCATTGAGGTGCTAAGAGCCTATGTGCGAGCCCTGCAGGCAATCGAGCAGCGCAACGCTGGTGAGCCCGTGCCCACGCCACAGCTCGTCGCGGTTTCGATCACAACCGCCTCTGGGACACTGAAGGAAGCCTTCGAGGGCTGGAAAAAGGAGCGCGAGAGACCAGAGGGCACCGTGCATGAGTACGGTAGAGCCATCGACATGTTCGTCCAGTTGCACGGCAATCTCTCGATCCTGGAAATAAAACGCTCGCACGCTCGTACGTTTCGCGAAGCGCTGCAGCTATAGTACCCAAGGCGCGCAAGGGCTCGCTTCTAAAAGCGTCTCTGCCTGAGTTGAGCGAGTATGGGCATGCGCATCCTACAGTGACCAAGGTGTCAGCCGGCACGGTCAACGAGCAGCTTGGAGCGGTGCAGGCGATTGCTGGATGGGGCTATCACAATGGCCTCGTGCCCGAGGACGCGACATGGGCTGATCCTTTTAGCGAGATGCGGCTTGAGGAGGACCAGTCTGAGCGAGCACCATTCGACGCAAAAGACCTGCAAACCATTTTCGATGCGCCGTTATTTTCGGAACGAAAGATACCTGTGGCAGCGCAGGGTGACGCGGGTGTGTGGCTCCCACTGTTGGCATTGTTCGGCGGCTCGCGTCAGGCCGAATTTGCGGGATTACGTGTTGCTGACATTCGAGAGGACGAGAACGCGCACTACCCGCTCATGTGGTTCACACGTGACCGCAAGGCAGGGCGTCGGCTCAAGACAAAGACCTCTGAGCGCGTCGTGCCTGTCCATCCCGAGCTAATTGAACTCGGATTCCTCGACTTTGTTGCGGCTCGGCGCAAGGCTGATGGCGAACAAGCGTGGCTCTTCCCTACCGTCGCACCGGATCAGAAGAGGGCGCTGAGCAACTGGGCGAAGTGGTGGGGCCGCTATCTGCGAACGCATGCAGGGGTAAAAGACACCAACAAGGTCTTCCATAGCTTCCGGCACGGCTTTCAGGATGCGCTTCGCCAAGCGACACCCGACGAAGAGTTGCGGGATGCTCTAGCGGGCCGCAGTAGCGGGAAGTCTGTGAGTCGAAGGTATGGCGCGAAGGCCATGCTGGAGCGTTGGGGCGTGAAGGCTCTCAAGGCCGCAATCGATAAGATAGACTACCCCGGCCTCGACCTGTCGCGTGTCAAGCCGCTGGGCGCGCCAAGGCGTACACGCGGTTCGCAGAGAACTTAGGAATAGTAAGGGCCGCATGTGCTCACGCGGAAAACGGAAGGTTGGTTGGATAGGACGTCCGAGACAAAAGTCGCGTACATCGGGCTAGCTAACAAAATCAAAGGCCCGCCCAATACCATGGATTATTTCGTGTTCGGATGCCGGCAAGGCGACTGAACGTAAATCACCGAATGTCGATGACGAGCCGAACTCGTAGGAACGGTCTAATGAACAAAGACGAAGTTGAGAATTTGGAGGCAGTGTTCAGTGAAGGTAATAAAGAGAACTCCATCGTAACCGACCTTGGTGATCTGTACGTGAACTTGTTGCGCTGCTCTCGCAGTCAAGATCATCACTACCGGGTCCAAGCGTGGCTAAGTCTTAAGGCTTTCCTTCAAACTTTGGCGCTCAAACCTGTAACTCCGATGTTGGAAGTTATCGACCGCGCGTCAAAGCGGGTCGGTTGGCAGAAAAGCCCAAGCGACGAGCACGATCGGGCCCTCAAGCGAATTTGCGCGGCTGCTGTTACCTTCATGATAGCGGCTTCCGCTGAATCGCATGATGGATTTCTAGCCATACGTAGAGAAGAGCTGGTCCGACGGATTGAACACTTCAACGCTCTCAGGTCGAAATAGTGATCTTCACCCGGAGCGTCCGAAAGGCTTGACGCGAGAAGCCTTGATCGGTGCCACGCCTGCTTTTTGCGGCTTCGATGGAAGACATCGTGCCTGACCACACTCAAGAAAAACTGCAGGCAGCAAGTTACGCGGCGCTTCGCGCACACCCGACGTCCGTGCAAGCCAAAGCTCTTGTTGCGAAGCTCTCGGCCACCTTCCTGGATTGCCGACAATGTCAGCGTTGATGTTGACGGCTGTACTGACCGTTTGGTTGGGGTTGTGGGGGCCTCCCGATGTCAGCAGCATTCGAGAATACCAAACGCTGTTCAGCGCAGCAGTGGCTGGAGCAGGAATTGCTATCGCGGCTTATGTTGCCGTTCGGAATGTCAACAGGCAACTGCGCACCAATGTTGTCAGTAGAGAGGAAGAGAGGATCGAAAGGGTACTCCCGGGTCTGCGAGAGGCGGTCGGGTGTCTACAAAGCATCAAAAGTGAGGTTTCGTTCTGGCTCTCCCCATCTATGGCTGAGGCGCTTCAACGCGTTGGTTGATTTCGATCCGTCGAAAGACCGGCTGGATGATAAGCTCAAGGTTCTCATACCGCTAACGGATGCCGAAACACGACAGCGAATGCTTCTAGTGATTGAAACGGTCCTAGCGCACGCGACGCGCGCCGCCGCTGACGAGGAAAGGTACCTGCAAATCACTAACAGTGCCCAACATCGGCACGAACTGGAAATGAATGTGATCGGAGAGGCACGCGCTCAGGCGAAAGCCGCTCAGACGGGGCTCAACTTCAAGCTTGCAGTGCTGCATACATCAGTGGGGGAACTGGGGCAGCTGGAAAAACAGCTAGTCCAACGTGTAGACTTATTCGAACAGCAGCTACCGATATTCCGACGAGAATAGAGCGGTATTTCGAGAGCTAATTTCGGCCCTTCGCGTGACACTGTTTCGGATCGATTAGCTAATTTACCGCTCAGCAAGAGACGCAGGCTGACGGTTCCAGCGTGAGGATCTTTAGGACGCGCAATGACCGTTGTAGTTGGTCGAATCTCTGGGCCTCGTGTTGCGATAGCTTCAGATACGCTGTTAACCGCTCCAGGTGGTCTAGCTCTGCCGTTTCAGAATGGCGTCATCAAATCCTGCATGCTGCCCGGCGAGCTGTGCGTATCGTTCGCAAACTCTCCCGAAACCGCCGGACGCGCCTTTAGGGAATTTGCTGAGAGGTTCCCGGCTGGCGCAAGCTATCGCGAGGTGGTGGCATTTTTTGAGCGTTCAAGTCTTGCCACTGGTAACGACTATCTGGTTGCGTTTGCAAATCCTGCAAGGCTCATCAAGGTGGTCGATGGCAAGCGGGTCCAAAGCTTGTCTAAGACGCAGTGGATAGGCGATCAGAAGGCCTATGCGCGGTTTCGCGGTTGCGAGCTGAGGCAGCAGCCGAACGCTGCGCAAGGACGCGCAATAAATGCAGTGCTGTTTGCTGGCGACATGCCCAATTCGCCCGCCAGCGACCTTTTCTCAGCGATGAGGCACGTCGTAGCCGACCGGTCAATCTCGACCGCCGGAGGTTTCGTGGCCGTTGTTACTAATTTCGACAACGGTTGCTGACATGGCGGCCGCAAGCGACGCAGAGCTGCGCAGGCGGCTTGTGCAAACCTATGGCGGCCCGCTAGGGGACTTTGTCGCGACATCAGTCGAGGTCAGCGAGCGCAACCTCCCGAATCAAGATTCGGCGGTGGCACAGTTCGATGCAGAATTCGCTCGCGCCTTTCCGACACTGGATGCAAGCCGGCGGCGCGTTGGGGACGCGTTCGCGGCCTTGGCGGAACTCGTTCGCCGATCACCCGGTATTCCGCTCGCGGCTGATGCACTCGTCCACACGATAGAGCAGGCTTTGGGGGCGCGGCTTCCAACCCTGAGTGCATTCCCGCTGCACGTCAGATCGGACAGAAATGAAGCGGAGGCAAGTGCGCTTCAGATTGGCGCTGCCAACTTTTCTGGCGGACCTGCGGGATTTCCACCAACGACGGAATGGGCAAAACTGATCGCGGCGCTGGACAGCACTTCTCGTTGGCTGCGAAGTCGCAGCATCGCGCGCGTTAAGGTTGGGGGCTCGTACCGGCTCACCACAGCCATTGCTCTCGGGTTTTCGTTCCGCGCGGCGACCGGCTTTGAACTTGAGGTCCCGACAAGGAGCGGTTCATGGGTGACCGATGACCGGCCCGGTCCCAGCGATTCCGCTCCAACTTGGCTCATCGAGGAGCCGGCGACGCTCCACGAGGGGCGTCTCTTTGTTTCGATCGGGATCCTGCGAGACCCGGCGGCCGACTTAACGCGCGAGTCCGGCGTCCCGTCGAAGTCGATGATGCGCTTGCATCTAGCGGAGCCAATTCCATCCGGCCGGATCGCCCAGATTGCCGTTGCGACCGTCAAGCGTGCGATCGACTCCGCGAAGACGCGATTGCGGCCGGAGCAGATCGACCTCTGGGACCAGCAGCTTTCGCGGTCCTTCTCGGCCATCGCTGGAACGCGATGGGCCGGACGCAATGCTACGAATTCGTTCCGTCAAGCGGCCGGTACGTTGCGACGGCACTTCTCTAGAGGTTTGTCGGCGGAGCCGTAGCGAAACGCTCGTGAAGTCGACGTTTCATGCACAGCTATTCAAATCGGGAACCATTGACGGTGCGCAACGGTTTGTCCTGGCGGCTCCCATCCCTCCCCCAGGGCGAGGGAATGTATCGGCAACAGTAAAAGCCGTTCGCCGGAATTTGGGCACAGTCTCAGAAGTGATGAGGCGCGCTGATCTTAGTGCGAAAAGCCCACCCTGCGGACGACGTTCTCGATTTGCCGCGGCTTGGACTAGTACCCGGAATCAGAGCTGAGTGATACGGCGGCCTTTGAAACGGCGTTGACGGACCTTTTTCTTGGTCCAGACGAAGGGCTCGGCTCTGTCGTTGTATGCGTTGACG